>JBCKWO010000006.1:0-37777 GCA_038922535.1 Methylobacter sp.
TATCACTACGTCGCCACTGCGGCCTCACCGGAGATTGCAGCGAGATACACCGAGGCCATCGTTACCTACTGCGAGAGCCTTTGTACCTTTCCGTATCGCGGCACCCTGCGCGATGACGTTCGGCCTGGTCTGCGCGTCACCCACTACAAGAAGCGCGCCGTGATCGCCTTTGATGTGGACGCCGAGCGTGTTTCCATCATTGGCGTGTTCTATGGCGGCCAAGACTACGAAACGTTCCTCCAAGACGACTTCGAAGACGACCAAGGACCTTGAATGTGTGCTGGCGAAAGGGTTTGCCAAGCTGCAAGCCGATGCCAACAGCGACCCCAAGCCCAGCGTGTGGGTGACTCTGGGCTACAGGTTCTGATCGTCCCAAGCGCTGGGTACCGGCCAACATTAGTCATTGCAAGGTTTTGTGCGTTTTCTTTTTGCTAAACTTGATATTGTTCCATTATAGGTAGCAACAGGATCGATGTTGCCTTGGTCTGCCTGCATCCGATAGAAGTATCGGACGGGGTTGATGCCTAAGTTACGGGTAATGCTTGTAACAGTCGCGCTGCTTAGACTTGCCTTTCTGAAGCGAAGCAGCGTTATTAATGTTGTAAACTTTTTAGGAGTATCTATCATGAAAAAATTCACAAAACGCATTTTAGTCACTGCGCTTTTAGCAGGCTCACTAGCCACTACAGCCCAGGCTGAAACGGCTAGTACCACCGTTCAAGTGTTTGCAGGGCTAGCGCCGGTTATACAGCTTACTTGTACGGATGTTAACTTTGGTACTTGGCGTGTGCCTACAGGGGCTGGTGCAGTCACTACGATTACTTTGGATGGTGCTAGTGACATTGCCATCGCAGCCGGTGCAATTACCAACGTTGCTCTATCAACGACTAGAAATACATCTGCCAATGGTGTTTGCACCGTAACCGGTTCTCTCAAAACTGCCGGCAACGGCGCTGCTACACTGACCGGTGGTACTGCGAGCTTTTCAGCGAACACCGGCTCAACAGGATTCATGGATGAATCGGTGACCGCGCCGAACACCGCGCTAGAAACTTTGGGCTATGTACTGGCCCTCTCAAGCACTACCCCAGCCATAAGCGCTGGCGGTGCTAGCTTTAAAATTGGGGGGGTCATGACTATACCTGTTGGCCTGGTTTCTGCTAATTACGGCGACTATAAAGCGCCAACAGTGACGGTCTCTTTTGACGACGCTAACGGTACACTATAAGGCTTCGAGCTCACTTTAGGGTAACGTGAGTAAGGCGATGGCCGCTTGGTTGCGGCCATCGCTTATTAATAAGCGCGTGATAGTTGCGCGCTTGTTATTTATTTTAACTTGTAATAAGTGCTATTAAGCCACCGCTTAGCGAGTCGCTTAGGGCAAACACCGGCCAAACCACATCAATAAGGCTTGCCTTACTAGGTAAACAGGATTTATTGATGTGCTAAACCCATAGGAAGTTCTATCAATGAACAAATTCACAAAACGCATTTTAGTCACTGCACTATTAGCAGGCTCACTAGCCACTACAGCCCAGGCTGAAACGGCTAGCGACACCATTGATGTGTTTGCAGGATTAAAGTCTATTATGAAGCTTACTTGTACGGATGTTAACTTTGGTGTTTGGCGTGTGCCTACAGGGGTTCGTACTGGCGGAGCGACTACGATTACTTTGGATGCTAGCAACCAAGCCACCCGTACCGCGGGTAGTGCTGACAAAGTGGCGCTATCAACGGTTTTTGAAGCGCCTCGAACGGGTGTTTGCAACGTAACGGGTTCTACCCTAACTTCGGGCCTCGGCGCTGTTACGCTGAACGGTGCGGCTACTGCTACGGGCAGCTTCATAACCAACGGCGGCACAGGATTCAATAGTGAAGTGTTGGCCGCGCCGGGCACACCGGTAGAAAGTTTTACCTATACCCTGAACCTCTCAAGCTCTACCCCAACTATAAGCGGTACTGGCACCGCTACTTTTACCATTCAGGGGACCATGAGCATACCTGATGCCCTGAGTGCTGCTAATTACGGTGGCTATAAATCGACAACTGTTGTTGCCGCTTTTGAGGATAACGCCGGCGCCTAAGGCTTCGGGTTCACGTTAGTGTAACGCGGGAAAGGCGATGGCCGGCTGTTGCAGCCATCGCCCTATAATAGGAAGATCTAGCAATGAACAAATTCACAAAGCTCAGTTTATGCGCTGCACTATTAGCAGGCTCACTAGCCACTACAGCTCAGGCTGATACGACTAGCACCACCGTTCAAGTGTTTGCAGGGCTAGCGCCGGTTATGGTGCTTACTTGTACGGATGTTAACTTTGGTGTTTGGCATGCGTCTCTAGGGACTCGTACTGGCGGAGCTGCTACGATTACTTTGAATAATACAAACCAAGTCAGCCTTAGCGTGGGTAGTGCTGCTGCCGAAGTTTCTCTATCATCGGCTTTTCTCGGGCCTCGAACGGGTATTTGCGACGTAACGGGTTCTAAAGTAACTTCGGGCACCGGCGCTGCTTCACTGAACGCTGCGGCTACGGGTGCCTTCGTAACGAACGGCGGCACAGGATTCAATAGTGAAGTGTTGGCCGCGCCGGGCACAGCGGTAGCAAGTTTTACCTATGCTCTGGTGGTCTCAAACCTTACCCCAGTTATAACCGCACAAGGCACCGCTCAATTTAAAGTTCGGGGAACCATGAGCATACCTGATGGCCTGATTCCTGCTAATTACGGCGGCTATAAAGGGGCCGCTATTACTGTCACTTTTGACGATACTCAAGCCCAAATCTAGTGGGCCACGAGTTTGATATCTATCAATCGGCTGATAATCGGCTGCTATTACTGAGATTATTTTATATGCCTTATACGCTTCGCTCGTTGTTAATGATGACCTCGCTTGGCTTAATGCTATCGAGTGGCTACGCGGTGGCGGAATCGAGTGGTGTATCGGTGGCGCTTTCCGATAATTTGATTGTGCTTGACAACCGTACCCGCTCTGGCTCTATCGAGCTGGTTAACCTGGCCAGTGACCCAACCGAGTTTACGATTTCGGTGTTAAGTGTAAAAAACACCGAGCTGGACGGCGAGTCACTGCTTCGCTGGGCGCCACGGCGCACCCTGGCACCGGCTCATCGCACGGCGTCGTTTCGGGTTTCAGCCCGGCCGCCGGGTGATTTGCCGGCCGGCGAGTATTTGATTCGGGTGGGCGTGACCTCCAAGCTGCAGTCTCCACCACCGGTGCCCAAGGAGTTTAAAAACGCCGATGGCGTGATGGAACTGGGCCTGTCGGCGGTTGTACCCATTGTGCCAACACTGCCGGTAACCGTGTACTACCGCCATGGTATTGAAACACCCATGATTGACGCTGGCGCGCTGGTGCTGACGCCAGACAACCCAGAGCAAATTGGCTACTTTCCTGTTACAAAGCGAGAGCCAAAATACAGTTTTGTTGGTGCGGTTCAGATTGTTGAGCGCAGCACGGGAACGGTCATTAATCAGGGCCGGCTGCACTTGGCTCAGGGCCTGGCGACCTCTAACGTTAATATGCCGAGGGGCAAGCAGACGATGATGGCTGGCGGCGTTTACTGCCTGCGGATCTGGAGCAACTGGCCAATGAAGGGCAAAGCCGATCAAGAAGTATGTAACTGATTCGGTGTTTACTAAGTAATGAGTCAAAAGTTGTTTAATAATCTGTAGGAGCGGCTTTAGCCGCGACCTTTCGCGGCTAAAGCCGCTCCTACATCAGGGTTTTGTTAAAACAGTTATGGGCACCTACTTATCAATGGCGTCTTCGTACTTGGGTACGCTCACAGGAGCCGGTGTTTTACGGGTGTTTGTGTGCGCACTAGTAATTTGTATCCTGCCTGCAACAACAAACGTCATTGCAGCTGAAGCCAATGCCACTGAAGAGACCCAGTGGTTGCCGGCGCTGGCGCAGTTAACGTTTAATCAACAAATCTCTGAGGGCTACCTTGATGTTGTTTATTCAAACCGGGGTGGTTTGTTAATCCCGGCGGGCGAGGTGTTTCGCATGGGCGAGGCGGAAGTTATCCGGCACGGTCCACAGGTGTGGGAGTTTCGGGTGGCGTCTTTGGGTAGCTCGCTTTGGGTTGATTATGAACAATTGTTGATGCGAGTTAACGGAGTTGAAGCGCCGCTCGCGCCTTGGCAGGTGGACGTAGTGTCTGATTCCCTGCTGATTGACGCGTCTATTATTGAGGACCTGTTCGGTTTAACGATTGAATTCGACGAGCTTAATTTGCTGCTTAAAGTAGCAACAACCCGGCCTTGGCCACTGGACCTTCGCTTGGCGCGCGATCTGCGCTGGCGGCGTATGAATGTGGTGCAGGCATCTGGGCCAGAGCCAGAAACCTATGACATGCCCTACCAGTGGTGGGGTGCGCCACAAGTGAATGTGTCTACGTCTATTTCTGGATCCAATACTGCCCCTAAAGAGGGCTCGTTTTTAGTTCAGGGTGTGACTGAAGCTGCTTTTCTGACCCATCGTTTTTCCCTCAGCGGTGGATATGCCGACGGTTTGCAGGCGGCGAGGTTGACGTCTGGCCGTCGTGACCCACGCGGCGGGATTTTTGGCTTAGACAATCTGTACGAATTTAACGTGGGCGATGTCAGCGGGTTCTCTGTTCCACTGGCGCGCAGCACCGGCCCTGGCGTGGGTGTTGTGGTTAGGGCTGTCCCTCTATCGGTACCTGATAATTTTGACAAAACCATTGTCACCGGAGCAGCGCCGATTGGCTGGGACGCAGAGTTATATCTGGACACTCAACTTTACGATTTTCAGCGGGTTGGCGACACCGGTCAGTATCGCTTTGAAGACATACCCCTGAGTTTCGGTGGCAATGCGATTGTGGTCAAGCTTTATGGGCCAAACGGCCAGGAGCAGTTGGTTGACTACTCTCAGCGTGTGGGTAGCCGCTTACAGGTTGGCGAAGTGCACTGGCAGGCGCATATTGGCAAGCCCGCAAGTCAATTGTTTGAACTGCAAGACACAACGGGCGATCGTCCAGATGGGTTGGTCAGTAGCTTCAAGGGTAATCTTGGGGTTTCGAAAAACATATCGACAGGGATGAGTTTCGCTAGGGTAGCAGAGGTAGATAAGCTGGGCGCGACTCACACCGGCGATTTCTACGGCATCGATATTCAGCCATCTTTAGGCGATACCGCGGTCAGCGTAAACTACAGTCTTCAAAATACCGGTGCTCATGCCCATTCGGTTCGCACCTCGCTGCCGCTGGGTACATTGTCCCTAGGTCTAGGCTATGAATATTACGATGATGAATTCGGCAACATTTCAGATAAGCGCAACCGGCTTCATAATGTTTATTCTGTACGAACGTCTTTACCGATTGGCTGGTTGGGTTTTGGCCAGCAACGTGTGGGTGTTTCCTATGACCAAGATACTTTTATTGATGGGTCCAGTTTGGTTAAGAAGGGTGTTAATTTCGGCCATAACCTTTGGGGCGTTAATGTTAGCCATAGCTACAATTCAAACCAGCGTTCCGCCGCCGCGGGCACGTTTAACTCGGAGTTTGATGACTACCGTTTGCTTGCGAGTGCTAGATATAATCTTTGGACCTTGCGCGGCGATCTGAACTACGGCGTGAAACCGGTTAAGCAGTTTAGTAACGCGCGCGTGTCTAGCCAATACCGAGTGAGTGACTGGCAAAACCTGAATGCGGGCATAAGCTTTAGCCAAGGCGGGCAAAAGAGTTATTCGTTGTCTTACACGCACATGTTTGACGCGCTGTCTTTGTCCTTGAATACCACCAAAAGTGACGACAGTTTGGCGTTTGGGCTGACAGTTACAACCAGCTTTGGAGTGGTTCCCGGTTACGGTGTGCGTGTGCAGCCCACCTTGTCGCTTGACCGCGGCATGGCGTTGGTAACGGCGACTGAAAGTTTAAATAACCAAGCGCCGCAGCCGGTGCAAGGACTTACCATGATGGTCAATCAGAGAAACCGTAAAGAAACCACCAATGCCGATGGGCAGTTGGTAGTGGACGACCTAGATACCCTGTCCTCGGCTCGTTTGTCAGTGTCTCGGTTTTCGTTACCGGATCCATTTTTGGTGTCAAAACGGGCGCAGGCTGAAATCTGGCCGCGCCCGGGCCAGTCGATAAGGTTGCCTGTTACGTTGGTGGAGTCGGGTTTTGTCAGTGGCTCGGCCCTACTGGAGCTGCCAACAGGGCAGCGAGTGCCCCTGCGACGCATGTTTGTTGAGTTACTGGACGGCAAGGGGCGCGTGCGGGCCGAAACCTTGACGCTTGATGACGGATTTTACCAATTTGAGGAAGCGTTCGCCGGGCAATGGGCAGTGCGATTGAAAGCAGATCAGCCTAATGTTAACGCGCCGATGAATAGCCGCCCATTAGCCTTCGAAATAGAGTCGAATAAGCTTGAAAAAAGCAATATTGATCTGATTTTCAAGTCTGAGGTCGTGAAAGGGCAGATAATCGAGCCGATTATGGTGCCTGTATTGGCCGGTGGCAAATGATTATGCGCCGGCTTATGGCCTTGATGCTCGCGGCAACGAGCTTGCATTCGATGAGTCTTTTGGCTGCGGACAGTGGGTGTGAAGGTGTGTTTATCAGTGCGGTATATCCTTTGAATTTGGGAGTGCTGCAACTGAGGCAAGGTGATACGGGTTGGGTGTTTATTGATGGCACTGGGGCTTCAACCAGTTCTGATTTGGTGAGTCAGGCGGCTAACCGGCCCGTTTCTGCCGGTATGATCCGAGTAAGAGCACCCGAAAAAAGCACCCTCACACTGGGCCTAGAGGTGATTGACTCGGGCTCTGAAAATTTAGGCACTAAAGCTTTTAAAATTAACAGTTTACATGTTTATGGTGCTAATAATGTTAAAGTTCGGCAGCTTGTGCCCGGGAGGTTTGAAATTACCCTGCCCGAATCTGTATCAGGCCTGCCTGCAGACCGGCCTGATACACAATATCGCGAGGTCAGTACCGACTTGCATATAGGCATTGAAGCCAGTTTGACGGGCGTTTCTCAGCCAATCGAGACACATTATAGCGTTGATGTGAGTTGTTTGGCGATAACGCAACTTTCTCGATAAGGGTTTTAAAAATATGAAAACGAAAAACCAGCGGCGAATACTTGGCTTGTCTTTGTCAGCCTTGTTGTCGCTGAACGTGCTAACGGCCAAAGCCGAGCAGGCTAGCAGCAGTATTCAAATTTATGCAGGGCTAGAGCCGGTGATGACATTTGAGTGTACAGCTATTAACTTTGGCGTTTACCAGGTTGCACGGGGTGATAGAGGCATAAGCGAGCCAACTCGAGCGAGTCTTTCGAAAGCTAACGCTAGCTCACAAGCTGCAATCGCATTTACAAAGGGAAACAATAATAAAATAGCCCTCTCAAACAAGCCTGAATACGGGCAGCCACAGGCGGGTACCTGCACAGTGAGGAGTTCACAGGTGCGAAACGGTTCTTTATACATCACCAGAGACCCCGTAGACTCAACAGCGATGGCGTTTTCAGAGGGCTCCAACCCATTTGCAAGCGGACTGGCCCTCGCCAAAACAAAGGCTAACGGCATTGAGGGCTATGCAACTGTTCCTACCACCGTTACCACTAACAGCGACGGTGATGGCGTTTTTACGATTGTTGGCGAGTTGGACATACCCAACAATTTAACGGCTGATAATTATGGAAGCTACAAAGCACCTGCGCTAACGATAACGGTCTCTGAGACGCAGCCTTAGGTTATTCGAGCCGGGCCTTTTTTTTCTTTTTTCCACCGCAGCGGTCTGCTGCTGAACGGCCGTACGGCGGATCAATGTCGATAATTGGGGTCACGATAATTGGGGTCAGATACAAATTCAGCCCTGTAGATACTCTGTTCAAGATCAACTCTATTTCGTTGGTTTTTAACTATCCGACAGACACCGGAATTGCATAAAAACGCGTATTGTCGAAAGGCTCGTTCTTTTTCAGCATTCCGTGGATAGCATGGAGCAACTTACGCATAACTGCACAAATAGCTTGTAATGGCTTCTTGTCCTTAGCTAGCAGATGTTGGTAATAAGCCTTGATGTGCGGGTCATGCTGCGATGCGCTCAAGGCTGGCATATAGAGGGCTGCACGGATATAGCGGTTCCCGGCTTTGGATAGTCGCGCCTTCTTGTGGACGCTTTTGCCTGAGTCGAAAGACTTGGGATCGAGTCCGGCAAACTTCACCCATTCTCGATGTGACAAGTCTGGCGGCAACAATAACAGTTCGCCCATGAGCGCAATGGCGCTGGTTTCGGCAATGCCTTTGACGCCGACCAATAGCTCGAGCACCCGTGTGAGTTCTGGATATTTGCCGATTAAGACCAGCGTCTCAGCCGTCAAGCGGTCGATACGTTTTTGTAATTGAGTGATAGACAATTTAACATCGCGCAGCACCGCTTTCGGTGTTTCCTGAGTGCTGGTTAGCGCATGCTGTTGGTTTTTGGCGGCTGCTTTCTGGCGGGTTAAGGAATTGATGCGGCGGGCGAAACTGCGAACGGCGATCTTCTCATTGGATGGGCGAGTCCATGCGACAAAGTCCATCCTCGCTGCGTATTCAGCCAGGGTGCCAGCATCGACAGCATCCGTCTTACTGTTTTTCATCAACACCTTGGCGAAGTTATGAGAGGATTTTGGATTGACCACCATGATCAACACACCCGCATCATGCAGGGCGATTGCCAAATCGAAGTGATAGACGCCGGTGGCTTCCAGGCAAACGATGATGCCTGGCAGCTTGATCAGTTTTTTGACCAATCGGGCGCGATCCGCAGGGGTGTTGGTGAACTTCTGTGGATCAAATAGTTTGCTGTTCTTGCGGATAACCAGAACCAGTTCCTCGGCACCGACATCAATGCCTGCTTGGTGTGATGGCTTTGATTCATTGTTATTTTTATTAAGTTGAATGTTTGGCATATTATTTTGTCAGCAAGTGGTAAAGAAAGTAGACTGTCCACTGGTTCCCGACCCTGCACATGCACCTACCTTCCTTGTGTATGCAGGCTCTAAGCCTCAGATATTCCACGGTATGGGTGAATAGGGCGGGGGCCAATCTACAAGACAGGCTCTGAAAAAAATAATCAGTCCTCAGGGTACGACGGCCTCCCAATAAACGGTTTAAGCTTACTTGGTCTTTTGGGTTATATTTTATTCATTTTCAATCATACAAGGGTACGCTGTGCGTACCTTATTGGATTGGCGGAAGGATTGAAAAATGGTACGCGCAGCGTACCCTACATGACTAAGGCTGTAAGGTGGATTCGCCGCTAGGCAATCCACCCTGATCGGGATGATCAAACTGACCCCTGCTCGGACTTATCCAAGCGGGGTTTTTTTATGCCCGATTGTTCGCTCTTTTGAAAGAAGGGGTGGGCTTTTTGTTGTGGTATGATTTCCGCTGGTTTTTTAGTTTTTGGGAGGTTTGATAATGAGTGCGGTGGCAGATGAGATTTGGGGCATTTTGCGTGAAGTTGCCAAGGAGCAAAAAGAAAACAGTTTAAAAATTGGCGAGTTACGCGAAGCTCAAATGGAAGCGGCGCGAGAAATTAAAGAAATCCAACGTGAAACTGCGCGAGAAATTAAAGCGGTGAACGATGCAACGAACAAAAGCATCGGACGATTAACTAATCGTTTGGGCGAATTTGTTGAAGAAGCAGTGCGACCAGCGGCGGTGCGTTTATTTCGCGAACGTGGCATTGATGTTCACGAAGTACATCAAAACATATCATCTAAGCGTGACGGCGAAGGCATCGAAATTGATTTGCTGGTGGTGAACAACAATGATGTCATAGTCATTGAATGTAAAAGTAATTTGAGTAACATTGATGTCAATGAGCATTTGCAACGCTTGGAAAAAGTGAAGCGCTTGTTGCCGGACTATAAAAACAAACAGATTTTTGGTGCCGTGGCAGGCATGGTTATTCCAGCGAATGTCGCCGCGTATGCAATCATAAAAGGCTTGTATGTGATTGGGCAAAATGGCGACCATTTGGAATTGCGAAATCAAGAAGAATTTGTGGCAAAAATTTGGTAAAACCAAAAAGAAATCACCGCCTAATGTGGGTGGGTCTTGGTTTGAAATAATTGGGGGCAGATGCTAATAGCCCCGTACGCTGCGCGTACCTTGTTGGATTTGCGGAAGGATTGAAAAATGGTACGCGCAGCGTACCCTACATGACTTATGTGGAAGCCACAGCCGATTGAAGTGGTTTAGCACTATTTATGCGTTGCCTCCCAAAGCGGCTGCAAAAGGCGTTGGCATTGCTGCTCAAATGATTCGCCCAGTACCCGACTTAAATCCGCTACATTGCCGTAAAGCCGTCTGAGTTCCGGCTCGTAGGGCTGCTGGGCGGCTCTGGACAATTGCTCTGTCGCGGCGTCCAGCGCCGACTTTGAGGCCCGGTTGCTGGCGGTCAGCTTGTGGGCTTGTTTGATGTACGCTAAAGCCGGTTCGGTAAAAAAGGCATCGGGCTGTTTGCGGCCTAGCCGATAGCTGTCTATCAATTCGGTCAGCTGCACTATTTGGCAATGTTCCGGCAATAAAACCAGATCTTCATCGGTACTGAGCAAATAGGTTGATTGTGGTTGAACCCGGTTAATCACTGCGTGATGCAACAAAGCGCAGATAAAATCCTTGCCCTTTAGATCGGCGTAACGATAAATGAGGCTACCGTGCTGGTAACGGTTGCCGAGTTTGCCGACCAGACGGTAGGGGCCGATGTTGATGTCTATCGGCAAATCGTCTAAAGGCGCACCCAGATTTTTGGCCTTGATGCGTTCGACAAAGCCGTTAACCACCTGTTGCTGCCGCTCGAACTCCAGTTCACCGGGCACCCCCGCCAACCATCGTCCCTGCGCTTGCAGTTTTTTTACTGTTACCGGTTTGCCGTTTAGCGTCTCGTCTATCCATTCATGGTAAATGGCGTAGCCCTCCAGCTTGGCGACTGAAAATGGCTCGCGCTCTTCGGCATCGGCGTCCATGCGGCTAAAGCGCACATCCATTTGTCGCTGCATAAAAAAGCGTTGCGGATGCCGGAAAAAACTGAACAACTCGCTCAGCTCGATCACTTCGGTTTCCGTGGCATCTTCCGGGATTTCACCTTGCCACCATAAATCTACAAGGGCAACCGGCCGTTCGCCCCTACAGGACAATGCTTTGGCGGTTTCGCAATCGGTTTCGGAAAAGCTGAATAAGTCCTCTGATCCGTCGAAATAGCGCCGACTGAACGATTGCAGCGGGTGCCGGGTAATCAAGTCGCCGCCGTAGGGCAAAACCTCCAGCAATTCGCTGATCACCACCGACGGCGGAATGGCGTCATTATGGCTGATCGATTGGCCGATATAGGTCATTATCAGCCGCTGTCTGGCCGACAGCAGGATTTCCAAGAATTGATAACGGTCATCGGCGCGGCGTGAGCGGTCGCCTTTACGGAAGTTTTGAGCCAGCAAATCGAAAGTCGGGTTACGGTCGATTTTGGGGAATTCGCCGTCATTCATGCCCAGCAGCGCAATCACCTTGAACGGAATGGAGCGCATCGGCAACATCGAACAAAAGGTCAGCTGGCCGCGCAAAAAGCCGTTGGTCGATTTGCGTTCAGAAACCATGCCTTCCAGCCAGCTGACAATCACTTGCAGCTCGACGTCGTCATGATGCACAGCGGCTAATTCGGCGGATAGTTCCGCCAGTAATTCGTTAAGCTGTTGGCGTTCGATCGGTTCCGCCGCCGCCAATAACTGGTCGGCGTAATAATAAAGCTGCACGCTCCAGCTTTTTAACGATTTGGGCTGCTTGAGTTCCTTAGCGGCTTTAAACAACAACTGCATAAAATCGCACAAACCGCCCAAGGCCAGCGCCGATGAGCCTTCAATATCGGGGTAAGGCAGTACAGCGTCCACAAAATCCTGGTCGCTGCCGACCGCATAACCCATCAGCAACCTGTCCAGCATCGCCTGCCAAGTATTTTCACTCAATTCTGGCAGACCCAGTTCCTGCTTGTGTTGCGCCGACTTGCCCCAGCGCACATGGGTGTCCTGCACCCAGTGCTTGATCAGTTCCAGGTCGGTCTCGGACAAACCGAAACCCGGATACACCACTGGCTGTTCCAGTAAATCCAGCACAACTTGCCAGCCAAAACGGCTTTGGCTCAAGTCTAAAAAACGGATGAACGCATCCAGCGCATTATTGCTAAGGCGCAAGCTCCGGTCGGCGATGGCATGTTGGATGTCGTCGAAAACGGCGGAAATAAACGGCTCGTATACCTGAATATCCGGCGCCATCACCACCATATCGCGCAGCTCCAGCGTCGGGTCGTTTTCTAGTGCTTGCAGTAACTCATTTTTAAGTACCTCCACCTCGCGCATCCTTGAATGACAGGCATGGATGCTGATCGAATCGTCGTGTTGTTGGATTTGCCCGTCGGGGCTGTTGTTTAAAATAGCGTTTTGCAGCCGTTGCAGGTTGTTTAGCGCCTCGTTAGTCTCAAAGCTTTCCGGTTCGAAATCGAACTGCGTCTGCTCCAGCAACATCTCTTGAAGCTCGCGTCCTTGCTGGCCTAATGTTGATAGCAACGGATGCCCGGTAAAATCCTCGTCAAGGCTGCGCTGTCTTTTGCTGGCAAGATCAGCCCAAAAATCCTGCGCCGGATTAAGCAAGAAAAGGTGCAGATCGCAATGTTTCGACAGGCCATCCAGGTAACTTAAAAATAACGGCGGCAGGGTGTTAAGGCCGAACACCGAAATCCGCTCCGGCAGTTGCACGCTAAAAGCACCCGGTTTAGCGGTATTCAGTTTAGCGATGACATCCAGCCATAATGAACCGCGGTGCTTGTTGCCGGTCTGTTCGGTTATTTGCAGCCACAGCGCTTGCTGCCAGCGCTCGGTGGCCGTTTGATACAACAGTTGCCCCTTTTGCCAAGCCTCCAGCATATCTGGGCGCATCATCTGATACTGATCGAAAATCTGTGATAGCTGCTGGGCTAATTGGTAGCGTTTTAGAGCGATATTTTCACCGGACAGATATTGTGTCAGCGGCAAGAATGCCTCGCCGTCCAGTCTGCGAAGCAAGGCCTCAATCCTCCACAGCATCAAATTCCGCTCGAAAGCCGCATCGCTTAAGCGGCTGTCGAGGTGTTGCGCCAAGGAGCTGAAAAATTTTCCGGGAAATAAAAACTCGTAATTGCCCCAGACTTTAAATTGACTGGCTAATTGCTGCGATAACCACCGCTCCATGCCCTGGCTTTGGATCAAAAACACTTCCTTCGCAAAAGGCGATGCCAATGGCGAGTTTTCAATGACTGCCGTCAGGTGGGCGACTAGGTTTTCGGTTTTATTGGAGCTGTGCAGAATGAACATGGGATTTTAATTTATCGTAGTGGGCGATGTAATTTGTGTCGATACCTATGCCTATTCGCTCACGGAATTTTTAAAAATCAGCTGAGTAATCTTAGGTTCTGCGGTATTATCACACACCCTTTACAACCCTTTAACTAAAATCAGGATGGCGCAATGACTCAAGATGAATTAAAACAAAAAGTGGCTCAAGCGGCTTTACACTATATTAAAGATGTTTCCATTATCGGCGTAGGCACTGGCTCCACAGTAAAACATTTTATCGATTATTTGGCCGATTTCAGGGCGGATATTGAGGGCGCTGTGTCCAGTTCCGAAATGAGCACCGCGCAATTAAAAAAAGTCGGCATTCCCGTGTTTGACTTGAACGCAGTCGGCACCTTGGATGTTTATATCGATGGCGCGGATGAAGTAACGCCGCATAAACAGTTGGTCAAGGGTGGCGGCGGCGCGTTGACCCGCGAAAAAATCATTGCCGCAGCCAGCAAAATATTTGTGTGCATCGTCGATGAAAGCAAATGCGTCGATGTGCTGGGTAAATTCCCGCTGCCGGTCGAAGTGATCCCGATGGCCAGAAGTTATGTTGCACGGGAACTGGTTAAATTAGGCGGCCAGCCGGAGTGGCGGGAAAATTTCATCACCGATAACCACAACCTGATTCTCGATGTGCATAACCTGGATATTATCGATCCGATCAAGCTGGAACAAATCATCAACAATATTACCGGCGTCGTCACCGTCGGCATTTTTGCGCTGCGCCCGGCGGATGTGGTGTTAGTCGGCAAAGGCGATCAGGTTATTACGCTATAAGGCATTGTAGGGCGGTTTCGCGATAGCAAACCGCCAATCAAAGCACAACGCCGATGACAGTCTGTCGCAGTTGCGGTGGATTGCCTAGCGGCGAATCCACCCTACATTAATCCACCTTACAGCGCTTATGTCCATGGCGGCTCCTTTTTCTTTACCGTGGTAACGGAACGGCGGGCTCCGATTCTTTGTGCGGATGCCACCCGTGTTTTCCTGCGCACTGACATTCGCGAATGCCTCCGATGCTGGCCGTTTCAAAATCGATGCAATGGTTTTGCTCGGCAATCATTTTCATGCCATTTTGACTTTAGGTGAAGGCGATACCCGCTATTCGGCGCATTTGGGATGGATCAAAAAGGAATTCACTACGGCGTATTTGGCAGCAGGTGGCAGCGAACCAGCAGTTAGCAAATCGCGAATTCGACAAAGGCGGCGCGGGGTGGCTCTACCCATCCTACGTCCTACGATGTACAATACGCAGTTATTTTCACGGCTATATAAAGGTGTGGTCTATGCAAATTATTCAGGAAGCGCTCACGTTTGATGACGTTTTATTGTTGCCTGCGCACTCGACTGTGCTGCCACGCGACGTAGAGCTGAAGACTCAGCTGACGCGGGGCATTACGCTCAATATCCCATTGGTCGCGGCGGCGATGGATACGGTTACCGAAGCCCGGCTGGCGATTGCGATTGCCCAGGAAGGCGGCATCGGCATTATTCATAAGAATATGACCGTCGAGCAGCAGGCGCGTGAAGTGCGTAGCGTTAAAAAATACGAGAGCGGGGTGATTAAAGACCCGATCACGGTTTCGCCGGATGTGAGCATACGCGACGTTATCAATCTGACTCGCTCCAAAAATATTTCCGGTGTGCCGGTAGTCGACGGTGATGAGTTGGTCGGTATCGTGACCAGCCGCGATTTGCGTTTTGAGACGCGCTTTGACGAGCCGGTTTCAAAGGTCATGACGCCTAAAGACCGTTTGATTACGGTCAGTGAAAATGCCGATCGTAAAGAGGTCATTGCTCTGCTGCATAAGCATCGCATCGAAAAAGTGCTGGTGGTTAACGATGCGTTTCATTTGCGCGGCTTGATTACGGTAAAAGATATACAAAAAGCCAAAGATTACCCATTGGCCTGTAAAGACGAGCAGGAACGGTTGCGGGTCGGCGCGGCAATCGGCACCGGGCAGGGCACGGAAGAGCGGGTTGCCGCACTGGTTGCCGCAGGCGTGGATGTGATTATCGTCGATACCGCGCACGGCCATTCTCAAGGCGTATTGGATCGGGTGCGTTGGGTGAAGCAGAACTATCCTGATGTGCAGGTTATCGGCGGCAATATCGCCACGGCGGCGGCGGCGTTGGCGCTGGTTGAGGCAGGTGCGGACGGCGTTAAGGTCGGCATCGGCCCCGGTTCTATTTGCACGACGAGGATCATCGCCGGTGTCGGTGTGCCGCAAATCACCGCAGTCAGCAATGTCGCCGATGCGTTAAAAGGCACGGGTGTGCCGTTGATTGCTGATGGCGGTATCCGCTATTCCGGCGATGTCGCTAAAGCGCTGGCTGCCGGTGCCTATACGGTGATGCTGGGTGGCCTGTTTGCCGGTACCGAAGAAGCGCCGGGCGAAGTCGAGTTGTTTCAAGGCCGGTCTTATAAATCTTATCGAGGCATGGGTTCTTTGGGTGCGATGTCGCAACAGCAAGGTTCCAGCGACCGTTATTTTCAGGAAGATACTGATTCGACTGAAAAATTAGTGCCGGAAGGCATTGAAGGCCGGGTGCCGTATAAAGGTAGTTTGCTGGCCGTTATTCACCAGTTGCTGGGCGGTATTCGTGCCAGCATGGGTTACACAGGCAGCCAAACTATTGCAATGATGCATGAAAAAGCCCAGTTTGTGCGGGTGTCCAGCGCCGGTATGCGGGAAAGTCATGTGCACGATGTGATCATCACTAAAGAAGCGCCTAATTACCGGATGGAATGAGTTTAAGCGAAAGACGAAGGGCTAAAGACTGGTCTATCGAAGCGTGGTTTTTTCGTCCTTTGCCTTTTGTCTTTCGCCTAATCTAAATAACCCACCAATCAAAAAAAATATTATCGTGAAACAACAAGTCCCCAACATCCATACCCATAAAATCCTGATTCTAGATTTCGGCTCGCAATATACCCAACTGATCGCGCGGCGCATCCGCGAAATCGGCGTTTATTGCGAAATTTTTTCCTGCGAATGCAGTGATGAGCAGATCGAAAAATTTGCGCCCAACGGCATCATTCTGTCCGGCGGGCCCGACACGGTAACCAGTGGCGATACGCCTAGGGCTCCGGCTTGTGTTTTCGAGTTGGGCGTTCCGGTGCTGGGCATCTGCTACGGTTTGCAAACCATGACCGAGCAACTGGGCGGCAAGGTTGAAAGCTCCGATCATCGCGAATTCGGCTACGCGCAAATCCGAGCGCGGGGCCATTCGAAATTACTGGAAGGCATTGAAGATCATTTGTCGACGGAAGGTTTCGGCTTGCTGGATGTCTGGATGAGTCACGGCGACCGCGTGGTTGATTTGCCGGCTGGCTTTACGCTGATTGCCAGCTCGGACGGTGCGCCGATTGCCGGTATCGCCAATGAAGACAAGGGCTTTTACGGTTTGCAGTTCCATCCCGAAGTGACCCATACCCAGCAAGGCGGACGGATTTTGTCGCGGTTTGTACTGGAAATTTGCGGCTGCGAAGCGTTGTGGACATCCAGTAATATTATCGAAGACAGCATCCAGGCGGTGCGGAACATGGTCGGCACCGATCATGTGGTGTTGGGTCTGTCCGGTGGCGTTGATTCGTCGGTTGTTGCTGCCTTGCTGCACAAAGCCATTGAAAATCAGTTGACCTGCGTGTTTGTCGATACCGGTTTATTGCGTTTGCACGAAGGCGATCAAGTGATGGCGATGTTTGCCGAGCATATGGGCGTTAAAGTTATCCGAGTCAACGCCGAGCAGCGTTATCTGGACGCTTTACGCGGCATCACTGACCCGGAACAAAAACGCAAAATCATCGGCGGTCTGTTCATCGATATTTTCGACGAGGAAGCCGCGAAAATCACCGATGTAAAATGGCTGGCGCAAGGCACGATTTATCCCGATGTGATTGAATCGGCCGGTTCCAAAAGCGGTAAAGCGCATTTGATCAAGTCGCATCACAATGTCGGCGGTTTGCCGGAAAATATGCTGTTAAAGCTGGTTGAACCGTTACGCGAACTGTTCAAGGATGAAGTCAGGAAGCTGGGTGTAGAGTTAGGTCTACCGGCGGATATGGTTTATCGCCATCCGTTTCCGGGGCCGGGTTTAGGCGTCAGAATTTTAGGCGAAGTGAAAAAAGAATTCGCCGATTTATTGCGCCAAGCGGATGCTATTTTTATTGAAGAGCTGTATCGTCACGATCTTTATGACAAAGTCAGCCAGGCTTTTGCAGTATTTCTGCCGGTTAAGTCGGTCGGTGTGATGGGCGACGGTCGGCGTTACGATTATGTGATCGCGATACGTGCCGTCGAAACCATCGATTTTATGACCGCTCGCTGGGCGCATTTGCCTTACGAGTTTTTGGATTTGATTTCCCGGCGCATTATCAACGAAGTTCCGGGCATTTCCCGCGTCGCTTACGACATCAGCGGCAAACCCCCTGCAACGATTGAATGGGAATAAACTCCACAACGGATGAAGCCTGGATGCGCTACGCAATCAGGCTGGCGCAACGAGCTGAGCAGCAGGGCGAAGTTCCGGTCGGCGCTATCGTGGTTAAAGATAATCGATGCATTTCCGAAGGCTGGAATATCCCGATAACCAGCCATGATCCGACTGCGCACGCTGAGGTGGTTGCAATACGCGGCGCTGGCGTAGCCATGGAAAATTATCGGCTGACTGATGCGACCTTGTACGTGACGCTGGAGCCTTGCGTGATGTGCATAGGCGCCATGAGTCATGCAAGGATCAAGCGGCTGGTGTTCGGCGCGCACGATCCTAAGCGCGGGGCGGTTTGCAGTGCATTGAGCCTGACCGATGCGGATTTTTTAAATCACAAAATCAGCTGGGACGGCGGCGTGTTGGAAACGGAATGCTCGGACATGTTGAGGGATTTTTTTAAAGCCAGACGGTGAAGGCGCAAGCCGCAAGCCGTTTTAAAGCGCCAGCGGATCAACCTAGAAAAAGCAGTTGATCCACGTAATGACATGTATTAACAACGATTTACGTTATCTTTTCCCCTTTTTACAATACCCTTTGGGCGAACCCTCGCCCTGGTGCAATATCTTGTTTTATCCGTGTTTATCCGTGTAAATCTGTGGCGAAATGCTTTTTCTAGGATCAATGGTTACAGAGTCATTTTCGGACTGTTCGCTATCTGACTCCAGGCATTTCCTGCATTCAGCACATCCATGTGCTTTGAGCAATTACCGACGACTGCATGGACAGATATTTGCTCCTGCAATATCTGCATTCCCCACATCCATGTGGGTTATGCAGGAGGTAGAGTAATGCAGGAGCAATTACCGAGGAGCAAAATATCTGCCCAAGCAGTCGTAACGATTGCGTCACTCTCGCAATTGCTTGTATGCATTTATTAATGCGTTGGTCGAGCAATCGTGGCTGTCGATGATAAGGTCGTTTTGAAGTTCCGGCAGGATGACTTTGGCTAGGTTTTTCCCTAATTCCACGCCCATCTGGTCAAATGAATTAATGTTCCAGATGACACCCTGCACATAAATTTTATGTTCGTAAAAGGCAATCAGCGAGCCCAAGGCTTTGGGCGTCAGTTTGCTGAACAAAAACGAATTGGACGGCTTGTTGCCGTCAAATATTTTGGAGGCGACCAGTACGGTGTCGGCTTTATCTTCCTCGGATAATTCCTGCTTGACTTCTTCCTCGGTTTTACCTTTCATCAAGGCTTCCGGCTGGGCAAGGAAGTTTGAAATCAAAATGTCATGATGATCGGGCAGTCTGTATTGACTGTTTGCGGCAGCCAGGAAATCGCAGGGTATCAGTTTGGTGCCCTGATGAATCAGTTGAAAAAAAGCATGCTGGCCATTGGTGCCCGGCTGTCCCCAAATAATCTGACCGGTGCTGTAATCCACTTTTTGGCCGTCATGATCTATGCTTTTGCCATTGCTCTCCATGTCCGCTTGCTGAAAATAATCGGCAAAATAAAGCATGGATTGGTCGTAAGGTAGCAGGGCGTGAGATTCGGCATTATAGAAATTGTTATACCAAATGCCGAGCAGGCCCATGATGACCGGGATGTTTTTTTCAAACGGCGTGGCGCGAAAATGTTCGTCAGCTTCATGTGCGCCTTGTAAAAGCTCCTCAAAATTATCCATGCCGACATATAAAGCGATGGACAGCCCTATGGCTGACCAGAGCGAATAGCGTCCACCGACCCAATGCCTGAATTCAAACATATTATTGGTGTCTATGCCGAATGCGGCAACATTTTTGGTGCTAGTCGAAACGGCGACAAAATGTTTGGCAATGGCCTGTTGATTTTTTGCGCTATCAAGAAACCAGCTTCTTGCCGATTTGGCATTGGTCATAGTCTCTTGGGTGGTAAATGTTTTAGACGCTATAAGGAATAGTGTTGTCTCAGGGCATAAGTGCTTTAGAGTTTCAACAAGATCGGTCTGGTCAATATTGGAGACAAAATGAACTTTTAATGTTTCGGATGCATAAGGGGTCAGCGCCGTCGAAACCATTTTTGGCCCCAGATCGGAACCGCCTATGCCAATATTGACGATGTCGGTAATGGCTTTTCCGGTATAACCTCGCCACTCCCCGGTGCGAACGCGAGTGCTGAAGGTGCGCATTTGGGCGAGTACACTGTTGATTTGCGGCATCACATTTTCCCCGTCAACATAGACAGGTTGATTGCATCTGTTGCGCAAGGCGGTATGTAAGACAGCTCTGTGCTCCGTGTTATTTATTTTTGCACCGGAAAACATGGCCTTAATTTTTTCGTCCAGGCCGGCATGTCGAGCAAGGTCAATCAATAAGGGCAAGGTTTGATCGGTTATTCTGTTTTTGGAGTAGTCGAAAAGGATGTCGTTAAAATGGAGGGAAAACTTGTTGTGGCGATTATTATCAGCATTAAAACTGTCGCGCATGAGGATACTTTTAGTTTTGATGTAATGCGATATTAAAGCTGTCCAGGCTGTAGAGGTGGTCAAAGATGACATGCGGTAAAACTCCATTTGAATAAAGTTGGTTTAAGTCTACGAAAAGCAAGGAAGGATAGCAAGGGTACATCGGCGCAATATTTATATGCGTGGTATTTGTAGCTGGGTCTTCCATCAATTCCTTTATTTGGCTAAATCGATGTGCTAGAGTGACCCATTGTTATTAATTAAAAATACAGCAGAAGATGCTTGTTTTTTTTGAGTCCAAACTAGATTAATAGCATCTACATTATTTCATAATAATAATTTTATCAAAACTGGAAGGCATTATGAACAGTACACATATTTTAAAAAAGGGTTTCCTGGTACTTCTGGGGTTGTTGTTTTCTGCATCGTTATGGGCGCATGGTGGAGCCGCAGGTACCGATACCGACCAATGTAAATTTGAATTGGAACCTACTCATTGGCTTCATTATACCGCTTATCAACCTAACGCGTTTCCCGCTCAAGATTTTTGTGCCAATCTTCCTCGCATTAACGAACTTACTTTACTGGTGTTCGATTACCAGGACATGAAATACAGGGATATGTTGGTTGAGTTTGAGGTGACAAAAGAACCTGAAGGGACTCGCGTATTTTTTCTGCCAGCTGCAAAACATAAAAAAGGCACCATTGAATTAAGACTTCCAAATGGTGTGCCTGAGGCTGGTAAATATCTGATTCATATTACTTTGGTTCCTGATACGGACAAGATGGATGCACGCACACAGGGCGCTAGGTTGGATGCACACATGAGCTTTAATGCTGGCGGCGGCGAAGCAGTGAGCAGAAATAGCCTGCTCTTGTATGCGTTGTTCGCATTTGCGGGGCTTTATGTGCTTTATTTGTCACATGCCGGATTCAAAAGCAAAGTGGATGAAGTAATCGCGAAGCTTAAAGCTTAAGCAGTTACGAAGTAAGCGTTCAGTCCCCCTCTTTGAAAAAGGGGAGCTGAACGCTTGCGTTACGAATGTAGGTTGTACGTTAATGCTATTGCCTAGCTGCGGGTAGTTTGCCGCAAGAGGCAATGGCATTGCCTGCATGAGTCGTTTTGCTTCGGCAACATCGGTGTCTTCACATCCATGTGGGTTATGTAGGTAACGGAGAGAGCAACAAAAGTATAACGCCATCCATGGCGTTATACTTTTGTTGATTTTATTGAACAATGGAGGAAATGAATAATGGTGAAGTTATTATCGGCTGGGGCGCTGATTGTGCTTTTTTCAGCGCCAGTACTTGCGTTGGAGTATGAGGATCATAGCGGCATGCTCATGGATCATGGTGATGGCCATTTAATGGATATGGCGGGCGGAATGGTTATGGGGCAGAATACCAGTACGTTGCCGGGTGGCTGCGACAGTATCGCTGAGACCAAAGAAATTACTGTGCATGCCGGTCATAAATATGCCGAGAAATTCCCCGGCAGAATGTTTGCGTTCGATACTCAGGAATTTAATTTTAAGCCCTGCACTAAATTGACCGTTCATTTTGTCAATGAAGATCATGTCCGGCATCAGTGGATGATGCATGGTTTGCCTAGGTATTTATATCCCAAGGGCATGTTCCATTTGGAAGTGACTGGCCCTGCAAAAATTTCAGGAACGTTGATACTGCCTCCCGGCGATAAAACCTATCTGGTGCATTGCGACATTGCCCAGCACATGGAAAAAGGCATGAAGGCCCAGTTAAAAGTCGGGAAAGGTGATGGCGATCTGCCCAGCATTCCAGGCGTGACCGCTTACGTTGTACCCGATGATTACACGGGAAGTCTGGCGACAGTCATGGCTGATGTTTCGGCCGCAGCTGAAGCCGCATCGGTAGCGGCGGCATTGCCGAAAGCGGCTGTCGTCGCCGATAAGGCAGCAATAAAGCCGCCGAAAGAAGATTCCGTTATTTCGGGTGTTACCGTGATCGGATTAGCGATTGGTTTATTGCTGGCACCGTTTTTGGCGAAAAAATTTAAAGGCATGAGTATGTCTGAAGCGGTTGCCACTATTTTTGAAGGGTTGAGAGCAGGAATTGAGCTGACTATAAAGCTGTTATCCGGCTTGGTTAAGCGGGTTGTTGCCAGTAAAAACAAGATATTGCCTGAAAATTAAATTCGGGCGACATAAAAGCCTCTGCGTTCTTTGAGCGCAGGGGCTTTTTTTGAGAGAAAAAGTGCAAGACATAGGATTTGAACTAGGCGGGCTGTTTATCAGCGCATTTATATCGTCAACGATAGCACCTGGCGGCTCAGAAGCTGTTTTGGCTTATATGGTCGCGGCAGGACATTACCAAGTTGAGCTTATCGTTATTGTTGCTACGATAGGCAACACGTTGGGCGCGATGACCACTTGGGGTTTGGGCGTACTGGCGGCTAAAAAATTCCCTGCGGCTACGCTTTTATCGGGAAACAAACAGAAAGCGCTGGAGCTGGTAAGAAAAAGAGGTATTTGGACGCTGTTTTTTACCTGGTTGCCGGTGGTGGGGGATGCCTTGTGTTTTGCGGGCGGATGGTTAAAGCTGCCATTCTTCCAGGCTTGTTTAATCATATTGCTGGGTAAGTTGGGTCGATATGCGGTGATAGCTTGGGTGTTTATATGAATCTAAGAATATACCCGGCCTTAACATTTTAATTGATTTAAAGTGAGGCAGTTGCGTTACTTTGCCGAAGTGGATGGCGTTGTGGTAGCAGCGATCGGTAAGTATAATTTAAAAATATTTGATGTGAAAAATACGCCTACTCATTAGATATTGCAAAAGGCAGTTTCACGTCTACAGACAGTCTCACAACATAATCATCAGCATGAAATTAAATTTAATTATCAATGATAATCAACCAGCATGGATTGAAAATATCCTGCTTATTTCGGCTCTGGCTTTGTTTCCTTTGTTGTATTTGACATTAAAAGGGTGGACAGGTACGTTAACCTTTATCCTGTTCGGATTAGCTTTAATTCACTTTTTTCGCTTGCCAAGATCGGCATGGGGAGCCAAAAATATTAGCGGTACCGAGTGGGCTGTTATCGCTGCGCTGGCATCAGGTTTTTTAGCTATTCTGATCAGTCAATTATTGCGTCAAGATGTGATTGCTAAGCCTTATGACGGACCCCTTCGAATGTTCCTGTCAGCTCCGGTTTTTCTGTTGTTGCTAAAGAAAAAAATCGATTTTGTTCGAGTATTTCAGTACATCTGTCCACTATCGCTACTGATCCTTTTTGTATTTGTGCATTTGAATCCCTATGAAATGCAAGCATGGGGCGGACGGTTCGGTACTTATTTCGTAGATCCCAATACAATTGGCATATATACCATGCTACTGGCGTTTCTATGTCTTTTTTCCATTGATGCCGTAACTAAGGATGGGGTAGCTTTAAGGCTTTTGAAATATGCAGGTGTTTTAGCGGGAGTTTATCTTGAAATAAAATCTCAAACCCGTGGTGCTTGGATTGCCGAACCTGTTCTGTTAGTTTTGTGGGTAACCATCCATTGGCAATCAATGAGCAAGATGAGGTTGTTGATTTCTACTTTGGTCAGTGTTTTAACGGTTTTAGGATTATATTATTTTAATGATATTTTTCATGATCGAGTTGATAGTATTTACAGTGAAGTTT
Organism: Methylobacter sp.; assembly: GCA_038922535.1. Classification (GTDB taxonomy): domain Bacteria; phylum Pseudomonadota; class Gammaproteobacteria; order Methylococcales; family Methylomonadaceae; genus Methylobacter_A. The sequence goes on from JBCKWO010000006.1 coordinate 23,950, forward strand.
CTTCATGGCTGAATAAAACCAATATCGACACTTCGGCCGGACTTCGGTTGTCGATGTGGACTATTTCTTGGGAATTATTTAAGCAAAGTTGGTTGTACGGCTATGGGGATTTAGGTTATCAGGCCCAATTATTGAAGCCGCAGTTCCAATCTGCATTCTCACAAGAAGCTATCTCCATGATGAAATCCGTTGGCCCTCACAATGAATACTTTGCCAACATGCTGAGATCCGGGATATTTGGATTGATTGCGGTTTTGTTACAGTTTTTTGTTCCCGGAGTAGTTTTTATCCGTGGACTTCAGTCTTCGGTTCAAGAAGTTAAAAGTACCAGTGCGATGGGGCTTTGTCTTGTTATAGGGTTGATGATAACGGGCTTTAGTGTAGAAGTGTTAACCTTGAAATATACCAATTCATTTTATGGCTTAATGATTGCCGCTTTATGTGCGTCTGTGCTGTGGAAGCGACCTAATAAAGTTTAACTATGTGTCGAAAATCTACGATTTTTTTATTAGAACATTAAAGAGGTAGTTGTGTTACGCCATTTTCCACAAGTTAACATTGCTTATGCCCATAACAAACGGGATTATTTTATAGCGGCGTTTACTTTTTTTTGTGTGGCGGTCTGCTTAATAAGCGATGCTAATGCGAGTTTGGAAAAGCAAAATGCCCTCGGCGTATGCGCCTGGGTTTTTTTGATCGGATTACTGCTCGGGGAAAACAGGGAAATAAGAATGCAGGTTGGCATTGCCGTTATTTTTGCGACCATCGGAGAGCATTTCGCATCGCCTTTTATGGGTGGATACACTTACCGGTTCGAGAACGTGCCTGCCTATGTGCCGCCCGGTCACGGCATGGTTTATTTAACGGCTGTTGCGTTGGGCCGTTCCGGGTTATTTTTACGTTATGCTAGAGAAATTGCCACCTTGGTGGTGTTGGTGTGCGGCGCTTGGTCTGTCTGGGGAATCAGTGGCTATCCCGAACAGGGCGATTCGGTAGGGGCGTTGCTGTTTTGTGTTTTTTTGGCTTATCTTTTTAAAGGCCGCTCACCGATGGTTTATCTGGCGGCCTTTTTTATCACCACCTGGCTGGAGTTAATTGGCACCGCCGTTGGAACCTGGACATGGGCGGCAATAGATCCGGTTCTTGGTTTGCCTCAGGGGAATCCGCCTAGTGGAGTTGCTGCCTGGTATTGTCTGGTCGATGCGGTGGCTATGGGCGGTGCTGCGCCGGTATTGCATGGCTTAGCTCGTGTGTTAAATTATCTAAAAATCAGAACATTACGCTCACGAACAGTTGAGTGAGTCACGTAGGATTTACTGTTAGCTTTTTATTCAGCGCGAAAACAATACACAATAGGTGAAAAAGTGGCAAAAATAACGCAATTATCGCAACTGGATTTAGAGGGAACCTATACTTACGCGGATTATTTAACCTGGCAACTCAATGAAGCGCTTGAATTAATCAAAGGTAAAATAATGTTGATGTCGCCTGCGCCTAATGTTGCACATCAAAGTATTTCCGTGCATTTAACGGGGATTTTGTATCAGTTTTTCAAGCATAAAGATTGCCGGATTTTTGCCGCGCCCTTTGATGTACGCTTATATGATAAAAATAAATCCGAGGCAGCCAATCAAGATATTTACTCGGTAGTCCAGCCTGATTTGTGTGTTATTTGTGATAACAATAAATTGGATGCACAAGGTTGTTTAGGTTCGCCCGATTGGATTATTGAAATTTTATCGAAAGGGAATTCTAAAAAAGAAATGCAGATCAAATATGAGCTGTATCAGGAAAATGGCGTAACGGAATATTGGCTGGTCTATCCTGTTGAACAGGCTATTTACCAGTTCATCCTGGATGCAACAACGCAAAAATATAAATTATTTAAAATGTATCCCGGCGTTGGTAAAGCAAATTCGTATTTATTTCCAGATTTGGAAATCGATTTACTGGAAGTGTTTGCAGAGTAGATTAACACTGAAGCATCTTGCTAATCAGGTAATAATATATAATTTCTATTTAAGCCAAAAAAATCACTATCAAACTGGAAAGTAATGACTTTAAAAATAAGCTGGCAACCGCTGCTGTGGGTTGCATTCCTGGCTGGAATTGCGATTCCTATATCTACAGTCTTGCAAAATATCAGTGCCGGCTTTCTGGTTTTTTTTGCCCTGATTACACCCGAGATTCGTAAGCATATTACAAATGCTGTGCGGCAGCCTTTTGTTCAGGCATCTTTATTGATGTATGCGCTCTTTGTGGTAGGGGTGTTGTGGGCTACAGTTCCGGTGGAAGATGCTTTACGGATGCTGTTAAAAATGCGTGCCTATTTGCTGGCACCTCTATTCTTTGCTCTGTGTACAGTAGCGCAAGTCCGCAGTTATTTACTGGTCGGTTTTGCTGTCGGGGTAGGGATCAATTTAGTGCTCTCAGTTGGCAGCGGACTGATTCATATGCCTATTATTAAGGGTTCACCCGGTGATTATGCTGTTTTCAAATCACATACATATCACAATACTTTTGTAAGTTTTCTGGCATGTGGTTTACTGGCTTACTGGATGGCCGGGCGAATTGTAAAACAATGGCGTTGGGTTGCAGGAATCACTATTGCCCTGTGTATTTTTGACGTATTTTTTTTGGTAAGGGGGCGGACTGCTCAGCTCTTATTGTTGCTGCTTTTAGGCTTGCTGGTTGTGTTGTGGCAGGGTAAGCGTGGATTAATAATTGCCTTGATTGCCGTTGCCATTATGGCGCCATTGCTGTATTTAGGCTCCAGTTCATTACGCACAGGAATAAGCATGGCTCAAAGCGATATGCAGCGCTACGATAAAGGCGTTGCTGATGGTTCTATTGGCCTGCGGTTATGTTTTCATAAAGGGGCCAAGGAGCTAATCAAAGAAGCGCCCTTGCTGGGGCACGGCACCGGCAGTTTTGCCAAGAGTTTTTTAAAGCACTCTGACGATTCCGCATCCCAATGCGTGACATCTAATCCGCATAATGATTATTTATGGTTGGGCGTCGAACTGGGTATCTTAGGTATGTTTTCGCTGGTTTTATTATTGGCGGCAACGGTTAAGCAGGCATGGCAACAGGCCTCAGCTGAACGCTGGTTAGGATTGGTGCTGGTTTGTTCTTATGGCATATCAACGCTGGCTAATTCTTTTTTTATTGATAATATTACAGGCCTTGCCTATGTCTTATTAGCTTGTGCGTTATTGGCCGGTCCCAGTTTTCAGCGTAAAGATTTCTTATGATTAGTGTCATTACCGCCATTCATAATCAATTAGCGGTGAACCAGTTATCTGGGAGCACCTGATGCGCTATACCCATCATCCCTTTGAGCTGATAATTGCTCAAATGATGGTAGCGCCGATTTTTTTTGATTCAGTTGGGGCAAGGCTGATTCGTAATCATACTAATTTCGCCTATCCATACAGCCAGAATCAGGGGATTGCTGTTGCTCAATATGACTGGCTTGCCGTATTTTTCACAGCCGATTATTGCTTTAGCCGTTGGTGTTTTGCTTGGTGGAATTTTACAGTTCACGTTTCAACTTCCTGCGTTGTGGCAATTAAATTTGTTGCCAAAATTGGCACAAAGTCACGCAAATCAAGATGCCGCACAATTTTCAAAAATACTTGTGTGGAGCTTGCGCTGGATTGTTATTTTGGGAGTTACCGCAACGCTTGGGCTGGTAATTTGGCAGAACCGATTTTGAGTTTGTTGTTTGAATCTGCTGAATTTACCATTATAGACGTTCACGTTTCCGCGCAAAGTTTGCGGCTCTTCCCGACTTTGTGGGGTGATTGCCATATATAGTGTCGTTGAAAATACACATTGACATGGATAATTTGCATAAAATCAATAACTAATCACGTATTCAGCGCAAATGATTGCCTACTACATATAGTGGCTACCCCACGAAGTCGGGAAGAGCCGGAATGTTGCTGGTTTTTCTGCGAAAAAATGGCACGCTTCTCCGACAAAAGACTTAGAGTTGTTTAAATCAGAGAAATCAATACTTTCAATCATCCACAAAATGACTACGACATCATGAAAATAAGCGGATTTACTTTTTTAAGAAATGCCACGTTGATGGGTTATCCGTTTATCGAATCTATCAAATCGTTGCTACCCTTGGTGGATGAATATGTTATTAACATCGGTGATGGTGAAGATGATACTTTTGAACGAGTCGCCGAAATTAATGATCCGAAAATTAGAATTATTCGTTCAAAATGGAACGAAAAAATGCAACAATGCGGGTTTGTTTACGCTCAACAAAAAATGATTGCCCAATATAACTGCACAGGCGATTGGGCATTTTATTTGGAAGGTGACGAAGTTTTGCATGAAGATGATCTTGAGAAAATTCGCTTGGCAATGGAAGTGAATTTAGATAATCCACAAGTCGAGGCTCTAGCGTTTCATTACCATCATTTTTATGGCTCCCCTGAGCAAGTTTTAAATTCCCCAGCGTGGTATCGAAACGAAGTTAGAATTATTCGGAATACGATAAGAAGTTACGCGCCAGATGGTTTGTATTGGTTAGTTACCGATTCAAGTCATCGTAAAGGGCGTTATCCTTTTGCGGTACATGCTGCAGCAACAATTTATCATTATGGCTGGGCGCGACGCCGTGAACAAATACTTGAAAAAAATAAAGGGAACTGCAAATACTGGAACACCGCGCCACTTGAATCGCTTAATTATGGCAACATTGACCCGTTATCATTAGAGCTATTTTTAGGAAGTCATCCGGCCGTGATGCAGCAATGGCTACATGAAAAAAAGGCTTCAAACTTTCACTTAAATCCAGAATATCGATTAACCCGCCGTGAAAAAAAGCATCGAATCGTGATGAAATTAGAAAAATGGTTCGGCTTTGATTTTAGCAAAAAACATTACACGCCAATCAAATCATAAGTTTCCAGGAGAGAATTTTGTTAAGCATTATTACCGCTGTTTATAACCAAAAAAGCATGAATGAATTGTATTGGGAGAATTTAACCAAACACACGCATCACCCATTTGAATTGATTGTGGTTGATAACGGCTCGGACGATGGAAGCGCAGAATTTTTTGAATCCGTCGGCGCAAAAGTCATTCGAAATGGAGCAAATTATTCTTATCCAGTTTGCCAAAATCGTGGCATCGAAGTGGCAAAATACGATTGGTTAGCCTTTTTGAATAATGATGTGATTGTTTCGCCAAATTGGGATAAACACATTATCGAGAACATGACTTTTAACAATTTAGATGTTGCTAGTGCGTGTGGTGTAGAGGCAGTGGAATCAACAGACGAAACTCGAAAATTACGGCGACGGTGGAATAAAGTTAAACTTCTAATTTCATTGTTTGGACAATCAATGTTTTTTTTATCAATCACCCACAAAATTATGTACCCGAACTGGGCAAGATTTTGTAATCAGCGTTATCAAAAATTTGAAAAAAAAATTCGACAAGGTTTTGTTGGTAACACTATCGTGATGAAACGCACCGCACTCCAAAAAATTGGTTTATGGGATGAACGTTTTCAAACGGCAGATTATGATTTATATTTTCGTAGTCTTGAGCGTTCTCAAACAGTTGGAGATATAAAACCTGTTCATATTTGCCTTGACTCGTTTGTGCATCATTACATTCGCTTGACGGCGAAAGTAAGCTATCCCCCTTTCGTAGACAAAGATAATTTGATTCCCGTCACTGACAAATGGGGGCAAGCCATGTTGGATGATTACCGTAATTCAATGGCAGATTGAAATAAACTCACTCAGAGAAAAACATGATAGATAATCAAATAAATAATCCCAAAAGCATTAAGTTTCATGTGAAAGAATTTTTAGAAGGCATTAAATCTGAATTGGTCGGCAAAACCGTTATTGATATGCCAGCAGGTAGCAGCTCAACCAGTGAGGTTAACAGCCATTCAGCCTTAAACGCACAAAAATTATTTGGGCGAGGTAAAAAACTCGCTTGCATATGAATACATCAGCAATATTTTCAGCTTATAAAAACACTGAAAATATTAAAATCATTCTAGATTCCTTGATATTGTCAAAGTGTTCATTCTTTTTAAATTGTGATTTATATGAAAATTGATTATTGTAAAAATCCAAATGGTAATTTTGGTGATGATTTAAATGATTGGTTATGGCGAAAACTTATTCCAGAGTTATTGGAAAAAAATGACGATAATTATTTGATTGGCATAGGCACGATTTTTAGCAACAAGACTATTCCTGTTCATGGAAAAAAAATTGTTTTTACGTCTGGAACAGGCTACAAAATGGATGCAAATATAGATAGTACATGGGACATAGTTGGTGTTAGAGGAAGTAAAACCGCGAAAGTTTATCGTTTATCTGACGATAAAATACTTTGTGATGGTGCGTATCTATTGCGTAAAGTTTTGAAATTAGATGACTTTATAAATGGTGATAAAATTGGATTTATGCCACATTGGTCAAGTGTGGATTTATTTGATTGGAGTGTTGAGTGTAAAAAATTAGGACTGCATTACATATCGCCTCAAATGTCGGTAGATGATGTTCTTGAAAGCATGAAGCAATGCAATAAAATAATAACTGAAGCCATGCATGGTGCAATTGTAGCGGATGCGTTAAGAATTCCTTGGTGTGCGGTTTCTTTTAGTCCTGGTTTTTTGAAATTTAAATGGGATGATTGGACATCTGTATTGAATATGAATTTAGTGATACATCAATTACCCTTTGTGGTTAATGCTAATGTGCCAAATAAAACACTTCAAATATGGAAAATAAAACAATTCTTTGGCTCTTTGGGGCTAGGAAAAGAAAAGTGGCGTAAATTTCCCAAAATCAATCCTTATAAAAATAAAGACAAATTGTTGAATAAAATTGAAATGTTAGCGACATCTGACAATTTTCAACTTAGTAGTGATGAGGTTTTATTATCGCTTGACCATAAACTCGATATTGCTCTGCAATATCTAAGAAAGAATTATTGAAAAATGCAAGGCTCATTCAAAAAATGTTAAGCATCATTATCATCACTAAAAACGAAGCACACGACATTCGAGCTTGTTTAGAATCTGCGAGCTGGGCAAATGAAATTGTCATTTTTGATTCAGGTAGCATCGATGAAACGGTTTCAATTTGCCACGAATTCACGCCGCACGTTTATGAAGCCGACTGGCAAGGTTTTGGAATTCAAAAACAACGGGCGTTAGAAAAAGCGACGGGCGATTGGATTTTATCCATTGATGCGGACGAAATCATCACCCCAGAATTACGCGACGAAATTGAACAAGCGATTACCCAAAATTCACACGATGCGTTTTTAATTCCACGCCTTTCAAGTTATTGCGGCAGATTTATCCAACACAGCGGCTGGAATCCTGATTTTGTGTTGCGCTTATTTCGCCGTGAAAAAGGACGTTTTTCAAATGATGTGGTTCACGAACGCGTTATTGTTGACGGGAAAGTTGGTTTTTTAAAATTGTCCCTTCTGCATGGATCCTACACCGATTTAGCCGAAGTGTTACGAAAAATGGATAGCTATTCCACGCTTGGTGCAAAGCTACTTTTTGAAAAAAATGCCCAGTCATCATTATCCAAAGCCCTTTTAAAAGGGCTTTGGACTTTTTTTCGTACTTATGTTTTACGCTTAGGTTTTTTAGATGGTCAACATGGTTTAATGCTGGCAATTTATAGTGCGGAAACAAGTTATTACAAATATTTGAAGCTGTGGGAGTTACGGAAGTAAACCTGATTCAATTAACCTTAAATAAAACCGCCGAAGTAGATTTTTTAAAGAAAATATCAGTACCTATTCAAAAGCAATTGTTGAAAGTCCATTTATTTTTAAATCAGATAAAACGTCGATTTAGTTAACCATGCGCCTTACCGAGCAGCAAAAAACCATCTTAAAACGCTTGACCGCTGAAATCTTTGGCGCGGATGCACGCTTGATACTGTTTGGTTCTCGGGTGAATGACAATGCCAAAGGCGGCGATATTGATTTGTACATCGAAACCAAAGATTCACAACCAGCGTTTGACAACAAAATTAAATTCTTAACCGCTGTAAATCGCGAATTAGGCGAGCAAAAAATTGATATTGTGGTTAATAATTTCAGCAAAGAAAAAGATATTTATAGTATCGCTCGGCAGACAGGCATCGAACTATGAATGCTGAAAAATTAAGACTGAAAAAAATTATTTTTGAATGTGAGCAGCATATCGACAAACTCAATACTGCATGCAGCAAATTAAAGGCTTCGTTTCCTTTAACCGGACAAAGCTACAAAAATTTTGCTGACGATGAGCTTAGTTATTTAGATCAATATCTATACCGATTTTCAAAGCTTCAGGACAGTGTCGGGCAAAAACTTTTTAAAGCTGTTTTGGCTTACAAAAAAGAAGAAGCCGCCAACCTTTCGTTTATCGATATTGTGAATCGACTTGAACAATTAGAATATTTACAAGATGTTGACGGCTGGTTTGATTTGAGAAATATTCGAAATCAGTTAGCGCACGACTACGAAGATGACCCAAAGCAACTGGTAGGTATCATCAACAAACTCTTTTCCCAAAAATCTAAGTTAGAGAGCTATTACTTTAACATCATCAAAAAACTAGGCGACATCAGCTAATCCAAATCATGCAAAAAACCAATTTAGAAACTTACAAACGCCTTCTCGTTTACATCAAGCCGCACAAAAAGCTATTTTTCATCAGCATTTTTGGTTTTTTGATTTATTCGGCGACGCAACCCATGTTTGCGAAAATGATTCAAGAAATCATCGACACGTTGCAAGCGAAATCCCACGAAAAACTGTATTACTTACCGCTGTTATTTAGCGGGTTGATTATCGTGCGTGGCATTGGTTCGTATTTGGGCAATTACTTTTTGGCGCAAGTTTCGTTGAATGTGATTCACACTTTGCGCTGTGAAATTTTCGAGAAATATACCCAATTGCCCACCGCATATTTTGATTCTAATAACAGTGGTTACATGATTTCGCGGATTACGCATAACGTGAATCAAGTTGCCCAAGCAACGACTGACGCAGTGCGGAAGGTGGTGCAAGAAGGTTTAACCGCGTTGGGTTTGCTGGCGTATTTGTTTTACATGGACTGGCGTTTATCACTGATTTTTTTAGTTATCACGCCAATTATTGCCGTGCTGGTGAAATATGTCAGCAAACGTCTTAGAATGCTCAGTAAAAAAATTCAAGAATCTATTGGCGACATGACGCATATCACGTCAGAACTGGTGACAGGGCATCGTGTGGTGAGAAGTTACGGTGGCGAAAATTATGAGCGGCAACGTTTCATTGATAGCAGTCATCACAATCGTCGGCAAACGATGAAATTGATTAGTACCTCGGCGATTCATAACCAAATCATGCAACTAATTATTGCGTTGGCGTTAGCGATTTTGATGTATGCCGCGTTATTTTTTATGGAACAAGCCAGCGTCGGTTCATTTGTCGGCTATTTAACGGCGGCGTTTTTATTGCCGCGTCCAATTCGCCAACTCAGCGACGCAAACAGCGATATTCAACGCGGCATTGTGGCTGCCGAATCGTTATTTGAAATTCTGGATGAACCGGGTGAGTTGGATGAAGGCACGTATCAGGCCGGAAGATGCAAAGGAGCCCTGGAATTTAAAAACCTGTCGTTTCAATATGCGGGTGCAAATGAACTGGCGCTTAAAGACATCAGTTTTAAAGCGGAGCCGGGACAGACCATTGCGCTGGTAGGGGCTTCCGGTGGTGGTAAAAGTACGCTCGCCAATTTGGTTTCGCGTTTTTATCCGCATGACACCGGCGAGATATTACTCGATGGTGTTGAAATAAACACCTATGAGCTGGCAAATTTGCGTAAACAGTTGGCGTTGGTCAATCAGCAAGTCACTTTATTCAATGATACGATAGCCAACAATATAGCCTACGGGGCTTTAGCGACAGCATCCCGAAATGAAATCACTGCGGCTGCAACAGATGCTTATGCGATGGAATTTATCGCCAAGCTGGAGCAGGGACTGGACACCGAGATAGGCGAGAATGGCGTCAAGCTGTCCGGTGGGCAGCGGCAAAGGTTGGCTTTGGCTAGGGCGTTGCTGAAAGACGCCCCCATTTTGATACTAGACGAAGCAACATCGGCGCTGGATACCGAATCGGAGCGCTACATCCAGGCGGCTTTGCAAAAAGTGATGAGTAATCGCACCACGTTGGTTATTGCCCACCGGCTATCGACTATTGAAAGCGCCGATATGATTTTGGTTATGGATCATGGACGCATTGTAGAAAGAGGTTCGCATCGGGAGCTGATTGCAAAAAACGGCGCTTATGCGCGGTTGCATTCCATGCAATTTATCGCCAGGGATGGTGTGTATGCCGCAAACCTGCCGGGAGCAGGTGCGGCGAAGGATCATCCTGAAAAAGTGAGCGACCTTGCGCCCTCCTCGCTCCAGCGTGGAAACTCAGATGAACTAACAAATTCAGACATTACTTAGAGGTACATTATTTTGAAGACATTTATTTCCGAGCTTGAAGAGCATAAGGCCATGATGGAACGGTTGGCTGATTGTTCTGATGTAATTGAAGCGGCCGGAGAGTTGCTGATTAAAACATTAAAACAGGGTGGGAAAATAGTGTTGTGCGGCAATGGCGGCAGTGCTGCTGATTGTCAGCATATCGCCGCAGAGCTGGTGGTGAGGTATGAAAAAAATCGGCAGGCACTGGCTGCAATTGCGTTGACTACCGACAGTTCAATTTTAACAGCGCACAGTAATGATTTTGGCTTCGATACCGTCTATTCCCGTCAAATTGAGGCCATTGCCAATGAAAAAGATTGTTTGATTGCGATTTCCACATCAGGGACCAGCAAAAATATATTAAATGCGGTGGAAGCTGCAAGGCTGAAAGGGTTGGCCGTTATCGGATTAACCGGGCGTGATGGCGGCGAGCTGAGCAGGCAAGCGACACATTCGGTTATTGTACCGTCGGATGTGACGGCAAGAATTCAGGAAGCGCATATATTGATAGGGCATTGGTGGTGTGGTGTGATTGAGGAGGCTTATTAATGTTGGCGACAGCACCTGAGTTTGGGCGTGCTCGAATCATCGTTATCGGCGATGTGATGCTGGATCGATACTGGTCGGGGCATGCCGCGCGTATTTCCCCGGAAGCGCCGGTGCCGGTGGTGAGAGTTAAAACGATTGAAGATCGCGTCGGCGGCGCGGGCAATGTTGCGCTCAATATTGCCAAATTAGGCGGCAAGGTTACATTGTTAGGCGTTGTTGGCGATGATGCCGAAGGCGAGATACTAAGGCGGCTGCTGGAAGCGGAAGGCGTGGTCTGCGATTTTGTCGTTGAGCAGGAAATTCGCAGCATCTGTAAGTTACGGGTTATGGCGCAACATCAGCAACTCATTCGGATTGATTTTGAAGAGGCGACGCTTAAATTTGATTCGGACGTGTTGCGGGCTAAGCTGGTTGATCATCTGCCTAAAAATGACACGGTGGTTTTTTCGGACTATGGCAAAGGTACGTTGACTGATGTTTCAGCTTATATTGTTGAGGCCAAGCAGGCCGGACTTAAGGTTTTGGTGGATCCGAAAGGCGTGGATTATCAGCGTTATGCCCATGCAGACCTGATAACGCCGAACCTGTCTGAGTTGCAGGCCGTCATTGGCGCTTCTAAAAATGAAGACGATTTGATTGAAAAGGGGCGGGCATTGTTAAAACAGTATCAAATCCCAACGCTTTTACTGACTCGCGGCGAGGCCGGTATGACCTTGATACAAGAGGATCAAGTACATTCATTACCGGCCCAAGCCAAGGATGTCTTCGATGTGACCGGTGCCGGAGATACGGTTATTGCGGTGATGGCTCTGGGCGTGGCGCTGGAGTTGGCGTTGTATGATGCGATGTATCTGGCAAACCTGGCCGGAGGCATTGTGGTCGGAAAGCTGGGTACATCAACCGTATCAATCCAGGAGTTAACGCGGGCAATGCACGGCGATCGGGATTCTCGATACGGTATCGTCTCGGAAGGTGAGCTGGTGCGATTATTTGCTGGCGCAAAAGCCCATGATGAACGCATCATCATGACCAACGGTTGCTTCGATTTATTGCACGCAGGGCATGTGACTTATTTGCAACAGGCAAAGGCGCTGGGTGATCGCTTGGTTGTAGCGGTCAATTCCGACGCATCGGTCAGGCAGCTCAAAGGTGAAACCCGGCCAATTAATGGCTTGCAGGAGCGGATGACGGTTTTGGCGGCATTAGCCTGCGTGGATTGGGTGGTTTCATTCGAGGAAGAAACCCCTGAAAGACTGTATTGCCGATTGCTGCCGGATGTCATCGTCAAAGGCGGCGATTACAGTTCGGAGCAAGTTGCCGGTGGCGATTGCGTTATCCGGGCGGGTGGTGAAGTAAAGATTTTGCAGTTCGTCGACGGTCAGTCGACAACGGCGATGATTAAAAAAGCGAGGGGAATAGAATGATTGTTGTTACAGGGGGTGCCGGTTTTATCGGCAGTAATCTTATTCGGGCGTTAAACCAGCGCGGTGAGCGCAATATATTGTTGGTCGATCATCTGGCTAATGGGCGAAAAATGCACAATATTGCCGATCTTGATATTGCTGATTACATGGACAAGGCTGAATTTTTAGAGAAAATCGGTGTGGCGCATTTTTTCGATGGGGTGCGGGCGGTTTTTCACCAAGGGGCTTGTTCTGCAACCACGGAATGGGATGGGCGGTTTGTAATGATGAATAATTACGACTATTCCAAGCGTCTATTGCATTGGTGTATCGCCAAAAATGTTGCTTTTATGTACGCTTCTTCCGCCTCGGTTTATGGGAATGGCAAGCAGGGGTTTCGTGTCGAGCGTAGTTGTGAGCATCCTATCAATATGTATGCCTATTCGAAGTTTCAATTCGATCAATATGTGCGCCCATTATTAGCCAAAACCTTAAGCCCCATTGTTGGTTTTCGCTATTTTAATGTTTACGGACCGAGGGAGCAGCATAAAGGTGCTATGAGTAGTACTGCTCTGCATTTTAATCGGCAAGTTATCGAGCAAAAAAAAGCAAAACTGTTTGAAGGCTGCGATGGCATGGCCAATGGTGAGCAAAAGCGCGACTTTGTGCATGTTGATGATGTTGTCGATGTAAATCTGTGGTTTTTAGATCATCCAGAACAGCGCGGTATTTATAACGTAGGCACGGGGCAAGCGGAAACCTTTAATGCAGTTGCTCAGGGGGTGATTGATTGGCATAAAGAAGGGAGTATCGAGTACATCCCGTTTCCCGAGCATTTAAAGGGGGCTTATCAGAGTTATACCCAAGCCGATATTTCCGGGCTAAGAGCGGCTGGCTATGCGAAGGAGTTTCAGTCTGTTAAACAAGGTGTTGCTAGATATTTGGACTGGCTGAATGCGTAACAGTTGTTGCCAAAATAACTGTTTGATGTTGGCATGATAACTTTAGGATATGCGATCGCTATGCCTGCGACGGCCCCCAGTCGTCCTGCTTCCCTCGTTGAATACCCAGCAAGGGATATTCAACATCGTTCTCGCAATGACTCGCAGCTTCCGCTCTCGCTAAGTACCTACATCGCTGTAGGCAGCGCGATTTCGTACAGCTTCTGAGGCTCTTGACTCCTGTCTCGCAGCGGGCGTGGAAAGCAGCAAATTAGCTGACTGACCTAAAGTCGCCAGTGATAAGTGTTGACATCCGCTAAGAATAGGTTATAATTGCCGGCTTCTTCGGGGTTTGTGAATAGCCCTGAAGCAGGGACGGAAAGAAATAAAAGTTAACGGGATGTTGACAAGT
>JBCKWO010000007.1:0-36509 GCA_038922535.1 Methylobacter sp.
AAAAACCGCTGTGGATGCGCCTTTGCTGGGCGTGTTGCCTTATAGGAAAGCGGCCGATTTCGATTTTTTTTCGGAACAGCTGACGCTATAAAGCGCCAAATAAAAATAAAACATGACAAAGTCTTTGATAAAGCCCTATTATTTTCATTATTTTTTCAGCTCGATTCGCCGTTGTGTGACGGTACAAGGTTAATGCATGTCGACTCGCTACAACTCATCTATAAAGCTCTCATCTGTAAAATTCATTTTAGTGGCCGGTACGTTGTTGTCAGGATGTACAACGACCCGACAAATTGTGATCGATCATCCATCGGTACAGGCTAGCCAGTTTCAACCGTTGCAAGGCTTTCAGGCCATTGATGGCGACGATTATTATGTGCGGTTGATTTCGGAGTTCGATTTTAAAGGCGATAATGTCCTAAAAAGCGGATGTAGCAATATGGCGCCGTCTTATTCAAAGGGCGATTTATCTGCGGCGCTTATTTACAGTGTGCGTAACGAGGCGCTTAAATTCAGCCGCGAAGCCACAGGCTTTATGTATCAGGCGACCACGGGCAAGTGCAATTTTACCTTCGATGCTAAAAAACTGTATCTGACACCCTGGATACGGCTCGATTCCGGTAAGGAAACCATGGTCGATTATAATTTTTATACGAATGCCAACAGCGATGTGGATGTATCAAGCTTGGTCGGCGATGTGAATACGGCCAGCAATTTGTTGGCGTTGACCGGCGTCGGCATGGGGGTTGCGATCATGGGGCAGGTTGCCGGGCAATGGTTAAAGAGCAATCAGCAAGCCGAGGCAACAACGCCAGCGTCCCATCAATCGGCCAAGCATAGTTCACAGTCGCATTCGCTGTCGGCGTTCGCGATTTATTCAGGTAAGACCGGAACGCTTAATCAGACGGTGTTTAAAGTTTACGATGTGGCAGAGGGAGGGCTTAATGTGTTCGGTTCGGACACCAAGCAGCTGGGCGAGCTGAAAATTTATCCCGAAATTCTGCCTTCCTTGTTGTTAAAGACTACCGCCGACGGTATCCCCGATGCGCGCGATTTGACCTTCGAAGAAATAGGCTATTCGCCGATAAAATCAGCGGCGGGGGAGATAAACCTTCAGCAATTGATTGAGCAATCGAAACATCCGGCCAAACCGAATTTAAAGCCGGACTGGAACAATTACCAGGAAGTGGAAGGTGTGTGTCGAAAATTGAAACTGGTGATGAAGGACTTAGGCTTCAATAAGTTTGACCGCAATGCGGTGATTTACTATTTCCTGGCTAAAAATAGCGATTGGAATAATTACAATATCAGTCGGCAAAAAACGCTGAGTGAGGAAATGCGCCCTAAAGTTTTGGAAGGTTACCGCAGCCTTAACTTTGCTAACTGTCTGACGGCTGATGACTATGCAGTGATGAAATCGATGGGATTGTCGGTTAATACCGAAGCCGATTGGGATCAGATGGGTGAGGCGAGCCAGAAAAAAGAGCAGCTGTTTACGCCGCTTAAGTCGATTGAGCGGCAGTTGGTTGCTGTGCTGAAAAATCCGAACAAGGTGGAAATGGAGCAACAGCTGTTCCCTTTGTTAAATACGGCAAAAAATGGCGACGGCACTGTGTTGCTGCAAAACCATTTAGGTGATTTTGGTTTGGAGTTGTTGCTGAATCCTGCTGTAGCGCCGACTCCCGTCGATATTTCTGCTCCAGCTGTGCCTGTTGCGGCAGCAGCGCCCGCACCGGCAGCGATTCCCGGCGAGGGTGTTATTGTCAGCGCTAGGCAATTGGCGCAAGTCTTTTCAGGCTTGCTAATAAATGAGCTCAGTTGTGCGCGGCCTGTTCCTGGTGGATTGGGTAATTCAGGGATTTTACTGTTCACCACTAAAGAAGGCGATCCTCGTATTAAAGGCGGCGCGATGGAGTTTGAGTTTTCCGGCGGCAAGATTACGCGCATTGCATTTCAGCTATCTACCTACCGGGATTTCGAACAAGATCTGTTGGATAGGCCGGAAATTGGCGGCTGTCGAATCGATCCCTCGTTTCTGGCGAAGTTACGCTAGCTTGAAAAATCAACATTACATCTTCACCAAACGATAAAAAATGTGTTTTGCTATCTCTGCGGTTGAGATATAGAGCATCACGATCACGCCGAGCAAGCCAAGCAAAGGTAACGGCAGCGGTTGAAAACCGATTAGCGGCGCAATCAGCGTATAGGGTAATGCCACGGTGACGGCGACGATGGGCAGCGTTGCGGCGATCAGATATTTGCCGGGACGCGTGGCAAAAAGCGATTTGCTGCTGCGTACCACAAACACGATCAACGCGGCCGAAACTACCGATTCCAAGAACCAGGCGGTGCGAAATTGTTCCACCGGGACATCCAGCGACAACAGCAATCCAAACGTCATAAAATCGAACAGGGAACTGACAAAACCACTGGCCGCGCTTTTTCCTGCCAGAATCCCAACAACCCGCTGACCAGCACTATCGTCAGAATGATCGCCGCATCCAATCGGTCATGTAAGTAGAACGACAAGCCGGTGGCAAACAGCAGGATCAGGATGATCGAGCTTTTAAACTGGGCCAAAAACAGCCGCAAATTTCCGGTTTGTTTCTTGTTGTTCAGCCGGTTTGCGCCATAGCGCTGGATGCGCTGGTTAGCTTCGTCATTGCTCAAGCCTTGCAGCGTTGTCTCCAACTGCTTGAGTTGCTGTTCGGCAGGAGTATTCCAGAATGCGTTGATAGTTTCAGGTTTTGAACTGTTTAGCATGGGTGATCCTGGTTGTGCTGCGGGATTGTGTCAGTTTCCTGCATAACCTTAGGGTGGTAATAGGAATCGTAAGTTACTACGCTTTTAGGTTTTTTCACCTCAGTGTGCATGCTCTGCTTTCGCCTTCGCCTTCGGATGCAGAGAACACGCATGGTGGGTTGTCCCTTGTTCTATTTGCAGGGTGCTGTGATGGATTAAAAAGCGGGTTTCAAGCGTCTGTATGACCTCATCCAAAAACGTGTCGCCGGGGTAGCCTTTAGGCATGACCAGATGCACAGTCAGGGCAGTCTCTGTCGTGCTCATGCCCCAGATGTGCAGGTCATGGATGTCGGTCACACCGTCACACTGACGGAGGTATGCATCAATTGCGGGTACTTCAATATTTGCAGGGACGGCAGTTAAGGCCAGTTGCATCGATTCACGCAGCAACTCCCAGGTACAGATGAGAATAACAATCACGATGACCAAACTAATTATGGGATCAAGCCAATACCAGCCGGTATAAATCATCGTCACCCCGGCGACCACCACACCCAGCGACACGACGGCATCTGCGGCCATGTGCAGGTAGGCTCCGCGAATGTTCAAGTCCTCCTTGCTGCCCTTCATGAACAACCACGCGGACAGGCCGTTGATAGCAATGCCGACCGCTGCCACCCAGGTAACTGTTAGCCCCGCCACAGCAGGCGGCTGCGGAAAGCGATGAATGGCCTCCCAGGCAAGCGCCCCGCACACCACCAGCAGGAACATCGCGTTAGCCAGCGCTGCCAAAATCGAGGTGTTGCGCAAGCCATACGTATAGCGCTCGCTCGGGGCTTTGCGTGCCAGAATGGCTGCACCCCCTGCTAATAATAAGCCCAGTACATCGGACAAGTTATGTCCTGCATCGGCCATCAGTGCTGTAGAGTTGGCGGTAAAACCGTAGGCGAATTCGACCACCACAAAAACCGTGTTAAGGATAATCGCAATGACAAAAGCGCGTCCGTGATTATGGTGGTTGCCGTGGACGTGATGTGCGTGAGCATGCCCCACATGACCGTGGCTATGTGAGTCTTGATGTTGGTGATGATGGATCATTAGTCTGCTTCCGTATGAAATTCGGTGGTTTTAAATAAACCGACCTGATTAGCAAGATGCTTCAGCCAGCGCCAAAATATCTGTCATTTCGGCAGGGATTCCAACTTACACTGGGGAACCTACAGATAACATCCCTCAAAGGGATGTTATCTGTTTCTGATTAAGTGAAAAGCCGTAAATTGAAGGCTGCAGAGCATCCAGCTGAAGAATGATTCTAATCAGGTAAACCGATAAATACCTGTGTACCATAGGCGCTTTTAGGTGAAGCAGCCCCTACGGTTGTTCAACATTATAACCGCGCTCCGGTTAAGAGCAATGTTAGAGGCATTCAGCTCATCATCTGACAATTCATAGCTTTCCTGGAGCGCCATCAAGCGACCTTCAGGCCGCCAATCTTGGGGGCGTTCCGACAACTATTCTGACTCAGGGACCTGTCTCGCAGCGGCCGAATCCATGTTAAAATTCACATCACAGACCCAAACACACCATCAACCAAAAATCCAACTCATGCCTGAATTACCCGAAGTTGAAACCACCTGCCGAGGCATTGCACCGCATATCGAAGGACAAACCATCAAACAGGTGATCGTCCGTCAACCAAAGCTGCGCTGGCCTGTGCCTGAAACGCTTAATCAAATATTAACAGGACTCAGCATCCAATCAGTCTCCAGAAGGGCAAAGTACCTGCTACTTTCGACTGCCATGGATGGTGAGAGTGTCGCAATCGGTAGGGAACCGATGCGACCGACCGCTTCCGGTACGGTGCTCTTGCATTTAGGCATGTCCGGCAATTTACGGATTATGTCCCCGGATCAAGCGGTCGGTAAACACGACCATGTGGATTTTGTTTTTAATGACGGAACAATATTGCGTTTTAACGATCCGCGTCGGTTTGGCGCGGTTTTATGGACAACTCAACCCGCCTTTGAACATCAATTGCTCAAGGATTTGGGCCCCGAACCGCTATTATCCGATTTTAACGGTGAACTGCTTTATTCGCTGTCCAGAAACCGCAAACTAGCGGTGAAATCATTCATTATGGACAGCCATATCGTTGTGGGAGTCGGCAACATTTATGCCAATGAAGCCTTGTTTATGGCGGGCATACAGCCTACGCGGCAAGCCGGAAAAATCTCTTTGGCACGCTATCAAAAACTGGCAGAGTGTATTCGAGTGGTTTTACAGCAAGCTATTGAGCAAGGTGGTACAACGCTGAGGGATTTTGTCAATGAAGCTGGAAAGCCGGGCTATTTTCAGCAACAGCTTAGGGTTTACGGACGTGCCGGTTTGCCGTGCGTCAGTTGTAATCAGCCGCTAACAGAAATCAGGATAGCCAATCGCTCAACGGTATTCTGTGGTGATTGCCAACGATAAACCGCTTTAATCAGGCGACATCGGCACTACATGACAAAATAGTGCAATAGTGCAAGCGGATATGGATTTTCAAAAACACAGCTTCCGCTTGGTTTGCTTTTGCTTTTGACCTTAAAAATCTGACCTAAAAAAACACCAAAAAGACTTCGTATAATGTATATTATGTTAAATTAATGATTATTTAGGATAAAAAGACTCGTCCAGTATCAGGTCATAAGTCCAAGGACAAGATACTGGAAAAACGTTTCGACTTATCTTGGTTTCACGGGACGCTTGAAGCACGGCGAATTTGTAAGCATTAAGCAAGATCTCATCAAGCTTCGGCTTTAAGCCCGGATTTTCTTTTAAGGTTTCTTCAAATCTAAGACGCTGCTCAATAATGGACATTTCCCAGCTTCCTCCACGCCTGATTTCTTGAAACTTCCATTTTAAAAGATGCAGCAACAAAACGGTTAAACGGCTTTCAAGTTCGCGCTTTTCACTTCTGCCCATAGTTTCAACTTCCTCAATCAGATTTTCAATATCTAAATCGGTTAAACGTCCTGACCTCAATAATGCAGCCTGTTCTTGCGTCCAGCCGTAAAAATCTTTTTCGTAATTAACCATAAGTCTCCCCTGTTTGCTATTTAAGTCGCAACCAGTATATCAAAAAATATAGTGGTATTTTCTATTTATAATCAATATGTTGGTGTAAATAAACTCACCCATGACGGCAGTTATTTAATCAATCGTCTCAACCCATCGGCAGCGGTCATTCACAATTTTGGCAGTGTTCTTGTTCCCTATGCCTTTGGCGATCAGCGCCACCACGCGGTCATCGGTCTCGTAACCGATATGGGCATCGATAGGGTTGGCAAGCTTGCCCAATCCGAACGCATCGAATATGGTCGCTACGTTGATGTTTATATTAGTGACTGCGATACATAGCCTTGAGTCCAA
The DNA here is from genome assembly GCA_038922535.1 of Methylobacter sp. Classification (GTDB taxonomy): domain Bacteria; phylum Pseudomonadota; class Gammaproteobacteria; order Methylococcales; family Methylomonadaceae; genus Methylobacter_A. The sequence continues at coordinate 6,154 of JBCKWO010000007.1, forward strand.
ATACTTTTCTACGAAACCGTGCGGAATCGCATAACTTAGCAAATCGTTGGGATCGCTGAAGGCTATGATCGGCGTTTTAGCCAGCATGCGCTGCTTGTACTTTTCGCCATTCGCTTGGCAATATGCGGCTTTTTGATTGCTGACATCGGGCAATTTTCGCCCCAACTGCAACATCGGCAGTTGATTGGACATCATATAAATGGGAATTTCTTTGCTTTTTAACGCTTCGGAAAAATCGGCATCGCGCTTGTCCAGTAACGAAGCAATGCGCTGCATGCCGTCAATGGTGATGCGACTGCCTAGGCTGTGCGAGATAAACGCATACTGATCGATCAGCATGTTCGTTGCTGCGGTGTCGTCATTAAACGAACAGGCTTGTGTCGCATCGTTCGGTAAGTCATTCCAGTTGCTTTTGGTCATCCAGCAGAATGATTGCCCGAATGAAACCAGGATATCTTCCCTGCTCTCTCCCAGATAGATAATCGGATCCGGGGCGGTATCGTTGGAGAACTTCTTCATCATATTGTTGAATTCGGCCCGGCGGAATGAATATTCCCCTGAATTATCATAGGCCAACACTTCTTTTTGTTTGGCGGTAATGATCGACCAGGTTAATTCATAAAATAACAATTCTTTGCTTCTGTCTTTGCTTAATAATCGGGTGATTCTTAAGTTGCCCAGGTTTTTGCTGCTATCGGTGCGACTGGTCAGGGTGATGTTTTTATATTGTGATGACATCACCGGCAAATCTAGCTCTTTAGCCAGTTTTTCTACAAATTGCGTGGAGTATCCCGGCAGATGGTCGCCGACGCCATGCACCATCAGCACTTTCATCTTGCCTTGCTTGTTGCTTAGAAACGGCGAAAGTCCTTTAAAGGGTTTTCCCCATATTTCGCAAATACGGGTATCGACCGATTGCTGTTTTTCAAGGAAGGCTTCGGCCATGCCTTTGCCAAGGCTTGCGCAGCCGCTCAATTGGGTTGCAATGATCAATGACAGGAAAATAGGTTTCATAATTTTGGCTTTATGGCTGTGACCAAGGCATTGACTTCGAGTCTGTGGCTAAGAGTGATGTTTGAAAATCCGGCATCGAGTAGCTGATCTAAGGCCACCGATTCACGCATGACGTGATTTTCCGATTCATCGCTGAATAAATGCACTATCCAGTGTTCCAGTACGTCCAGTTTGTTGATCTGGGTTAATACTTTGAAATAACCGCCAACTTCATGCTGTATGACACGGGTATGTTCGGAAACATCATCCAAACCGTACCGGTCTCCGTTAATGAATTGACCGCCTGGCTTTAAAATCCTGAAAATTTCCTGGATGACTTGCTCGCGATAGCTATTCAGAAAATTGTGCAGAGTGTAAGCCGAAGCCACTATGTCGACACTGTCGGCTGCAATATTTTTAAGCACGGTCAAGACATCATCGCCGCAAAAAGTCAGCTTGCCCTCCTCCGCCCATTTGTGCAGATGTTGTTTGGCCTGCTGCTGCATGACCGGCTCGTTATCGATGCTTAAGATACTGATTTTATCCGATGCGGTTAACAGCGACAAAGTGGTAATGCCGGTGCCGCCCCCCAGCTCTACAACGCTCAGGTTACAGGTGGTTTTCGCGGCATATTCCGAAGCGGCCTCGCCTACCAGTCGGCTCATTGTTGTTGCTAAGGGACAGATTAAATTGAGCAGTTCATAATCCTGCCCGATGACGCCGGAAAATAACGCGTCGTAGGGTGATGTGTCGGTCATTATGATTTAGCTTGTTGTTTGCGGTCGAAAGCGGCTAATTGTTCCGGCGTGGCTTCGGCTTGGAATTTATCTTTCCATTCACTATAAGGCATACCGTAGACGGCTTCCCTGGCCTGCTCATAATCCATCGCTATGCCCTGCTCTACCGCCGCCGCCATGTACCATTTAGCCAGACAGTTTCTGCAAAAATCCGCGAGCAGCATGAGATCGATGTTTTGAACGTCGGTGTTTTTTTGTAAATGCTCGACTAACCGTCTGAATGCGGCGGCCTCTAATTCTATTTGCATGCTTTTGTCCACAGATTTACTCCAAAAATAAGGGCTATTTTAACAGAAACAGCTGTTTAAGCATGTACATTCCACGCCAAAAATTTTACAATGAATAACAGTATGGCCATTCGCTTTAAATATGAGAATTCATCCTTCATCATTAACTTTTTCGCCTATAGGCCTTAACCAGAAAGTTGGCAAGTATAATAGTGCGCAAAATAAAGACGAAAACAAGCTATCCGCTGCTAAAGATGAGCAAAACAAAAAATCTAATCCAACTTCTTCGCCTGAAGAGATCACAAAAGCACTAAATAATATTAGTCTAGGCATTGATTTATCAAATCAAGACAATATTATCAAACCAACCAACGCACAAACTTCAAGAGCACTTTCTGCCTACACCCAGCAAGCCAATGCACCACGGCAAGAGAAAATCGCTCAATCAATAACAGGAATAGATACTTACGCCTGATCACTCTACTTTCGACTACTCATGAAACAGCTAAGCGAGTTTTTCCCTATACTTTTATTTTTTATCGCGTTTAAACTTTACGATATTTATGTCGCTACCGCCGTTGTCATCGTGGCAACTGTTTTTCAAGTAGCTTATGCATGGTTTAAATACCGCAAGGTTGAAACCATGCAATGGATCACCCTAGGATTGATTCTGGTAATGGGCGGCGCAACCCTCTATTTGCAGGATGAACAATTTATCAAATGGAAGCTGTCCATCATAGAATGGCTTTTCGGCACGGCCTTTTTGGGTAGCCAGTTTGTCGGCAAACAACCTTTTATTGAAAAAATGCTGTCCGGCAGCTTAACCTTGCCCGCAGTAATATGGAAAAGATTGAATGCAATGTGGGGCTGTTTTTTTATCAGCGTCGGCTTTATCAACCTTTATGTACTGTACAATTACAACACCGATGACTGGGTAACCTTTAAAACATTCGGCGTACCGGCTTTAATGATTGTTTTCATTGTGCTGCAAATGGCCTTTTTATATAAGTACATCCCCGATACCGAGGAATAAGGTGTTATACGCAATTATCAGTGAAGATGTAGCGGATAGTCTGGACAAAAGACTGGCAGTGCGCCCAGCGCATATCAAGCGATTACAAGACTTACAAGATGCCGGGCGACTGATTTTAGCGGGCCCCCACCCTTCAATTGACAGCGATAATCCAGAGGCTGCGGGTTTCACCGGCAGTCTAGTCGTTGCCGAATTTGAATATCTGGCAGCAGCCCAGCAATGGGCCGATGTCGATCCTTATATCGATGCCGGAGTTTACGCAAAAGTTACCGTTAAACCATTTAAAAAGGTCTTTCCACAATGACATCCGAGTTAATTAAAAATTTGTTAAATGAAGCCTTTAAACCAGGGCTTTTAGAAATCATTGATAACAGTTCGGCTCATGCCGGACATGCTGGCGCACGTAGCGGCGGCGGACACTATCATGTCACTATTGTTGCTGAAATTTTTGAAGGCAGATCTTTAGTTCAGCGACACCAGCTAGTTTATAACGCGCTGGGCGACATGATGAAACAACAAATTCATGCCTTAGGCATTAATGCTCTCTCACCCTCTGAAGAAACTAAAGGAAGATTATAAATGAACAAAAAATTCATCCCCTTGCTGGTTATCGGCACAGCATTGATTGCCGGTTGTGATCCAACAGGTACTGGTAACACGGCTGCTCCTGCTGCAACCACGATTGATAAAGCCGATGCCGTTGCTGTTGTTAACGGTCAGTATATCGCCAAATCAACGCTTGAGACGCTGGAAAAAGAAATTGCCGAGCGTAGTCACGGACAAACCTTTCCTAAAGAAAAGCTGATTGAAGAACTCATTCAGCGTGAGTTACTAGTTCAGGATGCCATACAAAAGCAACTGGAAAAATCACCTGAACTCATCGCACAACTTGAAGCCGCTAAAAAGGCATTATTAACCCAAGCCGGCCTGCAAAACTTCATCAAAGCCAATCCGGTAACTGATGCAGAAATCAAAGCCGAATACGACACTAAAGTTGCCGCTGAGAAGGGAACCGAGTTTAAAGCGCGTCATATTTTGGTTAAAACCGAAGCAGAAGCAAAAAAATTGATTGCTGAATTGGACAAAGGTGCAGATTTTGCCAAATTAGCCAACAAGAATTCATTAGACGCTAAAGAATCACAAAATGGCGGTGATTTAGGCTGGTTTTCTGCCGCACAAATGGTAGCTCCTTTCTCCGAGGCAGTCGCTGCATTGGAAAAAGGCAAATATACTAAAGAGCCTGTTAAAACTCAGTTTGGCTTTCATGTCATTTTGAAAGAAGATTCTCGTGCGTTGACACCTCCTCCAATGGAAGCGATTAAAGAACAACTTCTGCCTTTCCTGCAACGCAAAAAAGTTCAGGACATGATAGAAACATTGCGTAAACAAGCCAAAGTAGAAATTTTTGTGCCGTTGACCGACGAGCAACCTAAAGTTGAAGCGGCGGCTCCTGCTCCTGCAGAACAGTCTGCTACTGAAGCCGCACCCGCTGTAGCGAAACCTGCGGCAACAGCTGAGAAACCGGCAGAACCGGCTAAAGCAGTTGAAGAAAAACCGGCTGCCCCTGTAACGGCTGAGCCTGCCAAAGCTGCTGAACCGGCTAAAGTCGTTGTAGAAAAGCTTGCAGAACCAGCGCCCGCCGCTGCACCTGTAGAACCCAAAAAATAGTCTTATGTTATACAAAAAAGGGCGGTTTATCCGCCCTTTTTTTATGTAATTTTTTCCAGATACTGCACGATAAATTGCACGCTACGATTGCCTCTGAATTCATTAATATCCAGCTTGTAAGCCGCCTTAATATGCCGCAAACCCAACCAGTTCTCCGGCTTATCCACATAAAAAGCAATCGCATCGATTAACAGATCGCCGAACGGTTTTCTCAGCACTAATTTAAGATGACGCTGCCCGACAATACGCGATTGAATCACATCGAAAACCCCATCAAAAACAGGTTCTGGGAAGTCCTGCCCCCAAGTGCCCGCATTTTTCAATAAATCGGCAAACTCAATGGTCATCTCCTGCTCGGTCAATTCGCCGTCGGAATAGATTCTTTGTTCCAGATCGATAGTGACCAATCGCTTTCTGACCATTGCATCAAACGCCAGCGCAAACGGCGGATAGTCGTGCATTTTCAGGCTCATGCCTGCGGCCATCGCATGACCGCCGAATTTACTCAGCAATTTAGGGTGTAGCGCTGCAATATCGCTCAATACATCACGAATATGCACGCCGGGAATTGAGCGCGCCGAGCCTTTTATCTCGTCTAAGCCGGCAGGCGCAAAAGCGATAACTGGACGATGCAGTTGATCTTTAATCCGCGACGCCAAAATACCGATAACACCTTGGTGCCAGTTTGCGTCATACAAACAGACACCCGCAGGCAAATGCTGCTCATCAAGCTTTTTCATCTCGCTTAACAAAATCATCGCCTCGTTCTTCATTTGTCCTTCGATTTCCCGCCGGTCATTGTTCAGTTCATCGAGTTGCAAGGCCATTTCTTTTGCCAGCACCAGATCGTCGGTCAGCAGGCATTGAATTCCCAGCGACATATCATCCATACGCCCTGCGGCATTGAGCCTTGGCCCCAGCGAAAAACCCAAATCGGTCGCAAAAATGGCTGCTGGATTTTTGCCCGACACCTCGATCAACGCATTGATCCCCGGATGCGCGCGCCCCGTGCGTATCCTCAACAAACCCTGATGCACCAGAACCCGGTTGATTTGATCCATCGCCACCACGTCGGCGACCGTACCCAAGGCGACATAATCGAGCAGCTGGGCGAGATTGGGTTCCTGGTTAAGCTCGAACCAATTCTGCTCCCTTAACCGGCTCCTTAACGCCATTAATACATAAAAAATAACGCCGACACCGGCCAGTGCACCGCTAGGGAATTTATCATCAACCAGATTGGGATTGACGATAGCGTCTGCATCAGGCAACTCATGCCCCGGCAAATGATGGTCGGTAATCAGGACTTTGATGCCTAACTCTTTAGCCACCCTAACCCCGTCTATGCTGGATATGCCGTTATCGACGGTAATGATTACATCGGGGTTTTGCAGCTTGACCAGATCGACGATTTCGGGCGTCAAGCCGTAGCCGTATTCAAACCGGTTGGGCACGACGAATGATACCTGCCCTGCCCCCAGCAATTGCAAGCCTTTAATAGCCACCGCACAACTGGTTGCGCCATCGGCATCAAAGTCGGCGACGATGCAAATCCGTTGTTGCTCATTGATCGCAGTAATTAAATGACCGACCATGTTTTCGATGCCAGACAGTAGCCACGGCGAAGGTAGTTTTGCCAGTGTTCTGTCCAGTTCCACTTCCGAAGTGAGACCTCTGGCTAGAAAAATACGCTCCAATATCGGATGCATCTCGCCTAGCTTAGCGCGTTTTTTCGCGATAGGACGGGTAACGATGGTTTTTTTTACGCCTTGATAATACATGAGTTTTCCAATAAGAAAGCCGACAAAAGTCGGCTTTATATTACTTCGCGAGTTAGACCTTCCAGGTTTTTAAAACCTGGAAGGTCTAGTTTCCCCCAAAGTCAGACGGAGCAAGATCCCCCGTCCGACTTTAGGGGATTATCAGTCAGACTCCGCCAGTGGATCAATAAGTTGCAATCCTTCAATCCATTGAAAATCGCGGATGTTATGGGTGACCAAAGGCACACGTAACTGTAAGGCTGTTGCGGCGATGATGGCATCCGGGATTTTAATTTTTCGCAATCGCCGCAAAGCAATCGTTTGTTCAACGATTTGCACCCCTAATTCAATTTGCCGCAGGGCAGCAAAAATCCGGCTTGCATTTTCTAGGGTATCCGGTGGCTGGGAAAAACCTAACACTTCAATCTTAGAGACTACCGAAAATGAACCGCCTTCAATAATCCCCCGTTTCAACAAAGACTGTCCATAACTGCCTAATGCACCATTGAGCTGATAGATGAATACATTACTGTCAAACAGCAGGCACATTTTTTAATTACCTCCCCAATCTTGGCTGCGCTGTGTTTCAATTATTGCCGTAACTTCGGCAATAGAACGCGTACCCCAAGCCCCGAAACTATCCGCCAGCAGGGCATCAGCGGATTGCTCATTTGTTTGCTGGACAATGGCGGCTTGGGGTTGTGACAATAGGGTAATAATGACCCGTGATTGCTCCACATCCGGCACATCAAATAGCCATTCAATCTTGCCGTGGTCGTAAATCGCTTCGTAACTTTTCAACATCGTTAGATCCTTAAGAAAAATATCGTGCCTTGCGCTTTTTATCCCTCACCTTCGTGGTAAAAATTTATAAACAATCCAAAATAGCCCGCTTAACCGCATCCAAGCTGGCCTCAATCGTCACCGGATGTGCCGCAGCGCATTGCGAGATAGCGGTATCGGGGTCTTTTAAACCGTTACCGGTTAGAGTGCAGACTATCCTGCTGCCTTCGGGGATTTTACCGGAAATAATATCTTGCATTGCACCGGCTAAAGAAGTTGCCGAGGCCGGTTCGCAAAAAATGCCTTCATACTGGGACAACATTTTTTGTGCGGCTAAAATTTCTGCGTCGGTAAATTTATCAAACCAGCCGCCGGACTCTTTTTGGGCGGCCCAGGCCTTATCCCAAGATTGCGGATGACCGATGCGTATCGCCGTGGCAATAGTTTCCGGCTCATCGATCATGTGTCCGGCAACGAAAGGCGCAGCCCCGGCAGCCTGATAACCGCACATGACCGGACGCTTTGCAGTGACGGCCTTATGGGTAGCCGAGTCGGTGGCATATTCAGTATAGCCTTTCCAGTAGGCGGTGATATTTCCAGCATTGCCGACCGGCAGGCAGTGATAATCAGGCGCATCGCCAAGGTCGTCAACAATTTCAAAGGCGGCAGTTTTTTGCCCGTCGATTCGAAACGGATTGATCGAGTTAACGATAGTGACCGGCGCTTGTTCGGCGACTTCTTTAACCAGCGCCATACCCTTATCGAAGTTGCCGTTAATCTGGATAATTTCAGCGCCGTACATTAAGGTTTGCGCCAGTTTGCCTTGGGCAATTTTGCCGTCGGGTATCAGCACGAAAGCCTTGATACCCGCGCGAGCTGCGTAGGCTGCGGCAGAGGCCGAAGTGTTACCGGTCGAGGCGCAGATGATAGCTTGACTGCCCGCTTCTACGGCTTTAGTGACCGCCATGGTCATGCCGCGATCTTTAAACGAACCGGTTGGATTCAGGCCTTCAAACTTGACGTAAATCTCGACGTCTTTCCCGATCATTCTGGGGATATTTTGCAGCTGGATCAGCGGCGTATTGCCTTCGTTTAGACTGATGATGCGCGTCGTTGCACTGACAGGCAAACGAGATCGATAGTTTTCAATAAGTCCAGTGTAGCGTTTCATGTGGTTTTCTATGGTTTTAAAATTAACGATAAATTTCTTTACGATGTCCAATAGCTAAAACATGGACAACAAGTTCTTGATTATTTATTTTATAAACGATTCGATAATTCCCGACTCTTGCTCTAAAGCAAGGCGGTAAACTGCCTTTTAATTTCTTGGTGCCGTTTTGATGCGGATGTTCGGCAAGACTATAAATCATCGTCAAAACTTTAGCGACCACATCGTTTGGTAGCGTTAGCAATTCTTTTTCAGCAGAAGCCTTGATGATGACCTCATATTTTGCCATTTGCTTTTAATCTCGCTACGACATCCTCGAGAGGGCTGCCGGGTTCATGTTCGCGTGCTTTGACTAAAGCCAGGTCTTCCATGTCTTCCAGAGCTTCCAATAATTCTTGATAGTCCGCTAATGGCAAAATAACAGAAACCTTATCGCCCTTTGCATTAATTATATATTGTGGCTGCATAATTTTTTCCCAGAAAATAATTGAACCTTGAACCTTAATATTTATCCCAAAGTTTCCAGACGGATGCGGTTGACGTTACCGGTAACAGTTTTTAACGCTTCAATTTCAGCGATTGCCGCATTCATTTCTTTTTCAAGCGTGATCTGAGTCAGAATGACAATCGGCACCGATGTTTCATTGTGCAACGGTACTTTCTGACTAATGGCTTCAATGCTGATTTGGTGATCAGCCAGAATTCGGGTCACTTCCGCCAAAACCCCCGGCTTATCTTCGGCATTAAGCCGCAAATAATAAGCAGTTCTGAACATGTCTGATGACAATACCGGTATGTCGGCTAACGCATCGGCCTGGAAAGCCAGATGCGGCACACGGTTTTCCGGGTCGCTAGTCAAGGCTCTGACCACATCGATGACATCGGCGACCACAGAGGATGCGGTAGGCTCCGCTCCGGCACCGGCACCGTAATAAAGCGTAGCACCGACCGCATCGCCTTTAACCAAAATAGCATTCATTACGCCGTCTACATTGGCAATCAAACGACGCTCAGGAATCAGCGTCGGATGCACTCTTAATTCGATGCCTTCCGGCGTTTTGCGGGCGATGCCCAAATGTTTAATGCGGTAACCCAGTTGTTCTGCGTACTCGATATCAGTGCGGGTAATTTGGGTAATGCCTTCGGTATAAACCTTGTCAAACTGCAACGGGATGCCGAAAGCAATGGACGCCAGAATGGTCAGCTTATGAGCGGCATCAATGCCTTCCACATCAAAGGTAGGGTCGGCTTCCGCGTAACCCAGAGCTTGCGCCTCGGCTAAGACGTCAGCAAAATCGCGGCCTTTATCGCGCATTTCGGTCAAGATGAAATTGCCGGTACCGTTGATGATGCCCGCCAACCATTCGATCTGATTGCCGCTTAGCCCTTCGCGTATCGCTTTGATAATCGGAATGCCACCGGCGACAGCGGCTTCAAAGGCGACAATCACGCCTTTTTCTTGGGCTTTGGCGAAAATCTCGTTGCCGTGCAATGCAATCAGCGACTTGTTGGCGGTAACGACATGCTTGCCGTTGTCTATGGCTTTGAGCACCATGTCTTTAACCGGCCCTGCCCCGCCGATTAACTCCAGAATAATGTCGATTTCGGGGTCATTGATAATTTCATAAGGATCGGTCGTTAAGGCGATGCCTTGCGTATCGCAAATACGCGGCTTGGTTAAATCCTTGGCCGAGGCACGCGTGATAATGATTTCACGGCCTGCTCTACGGGCAATTTCCGCCGCGTTTCGCTTCAATACATTGACGGTGCCGCCGCCGACAGTCCCTAATCCTAAAACACCTACTTTTACCGGTTTCAAATCAAACTCCAGTTGAAAAATTTATTGATAGCTACCCAACAATAAGAAAAATCAGCATGTCCACGAAATACACAAAAAACACGAAAATAATCAAACAAATGCCAAGCTATAGATTGCCACCCGAAAGGTGCATGGCTTATCCAGATTTATTTCGTGGCTTTCGTGCTTTTCGTGGAAAAATTGCGGTTTCTAGGATTATATAACCTTGTCTTTCTTCATCATATTGCGTATGCCGCGAACCGCTTGGCGTGTTCTGTGTTCATTTTCAATCAAACCGAAGCGGACATGATCGTCGCCATGCTGACCAAAACCGATACCCGGCGAAACTGCTACCTTAGCTTCCGCCAGCAGTTTTTTGGAAAATTCCAGCGACCCCATGTGCTGATACGCTTCGGGAATACGCGCCCAGACAAACATGGTGGCTTTAGGTTTTTCAACCGGCCAGCCTGCCGCCACTAAGCCGTCGCACAATACGTCGCGTCTTTTGCAATACATCTCGGCAATCTCGGTCACGCATTCTTGCGGGCCTTCAAGCGCTGCAATCGCGGCAATTTGAATCGGCGTAAAGGTGCCGTAATCCAGATAAGATTTAATGCGCGCCAACGCAGCAACCAATTCTTTGTTGCCGCACATAAAGCCTACCCGCCAGCCCGGCATATTGTAACTTTTCGACAGCGAAAAGAACTCTACCGCGATGTCTTTTGCGCCTTCAACCTGAAGGATCGACGGCGCTATATAGCCGTCAAAAACGATGTCCGCGTAAGCAATATCCTGCACCACCCAGATTTTATGCTCCTTGGCGATGGCGATAATTTTTTCGAAAAAATCTAGCTCCACACACTGACTGGTCGGATTACCGGGGAAATTAAGAATCAGCATTTTCGGCTTGGGCCAAGAATCGATAATGGCCTTGTGCAGTTCTTCAAAAAAATCGCCGCCCGGCACCATCGGCACATGCCTAAGATCGGCGCCCGCAATCACCACACCATAAGGATGTATCGGATAAGCCGGATTAGGCACTAGCACCACGTCTCCCGGCCCTAACGTCGCCAAAGCCAAATGCGCCAAACCTTCTTTCGAGCCGATGGTGACAATGGCTTCGGTTTCAGGATCCAAATCGACATCGAAGCGGTTTTTATACCAGGTGCAAATGGCCTGTCTTAATCGGGGTATGCCCTTGGAAACTGAATAACGATGCGTATCCGGTCGTTTGGCGGACTCAATTAATTTATTGACGATATGCTCAGGCGTGGGTTGATCGGGATTGCCCATACCGAAATCGATAATATCTTCCCCTGCCGCTCGCGCCTTGGCTTTTAAGTCGTTAACAATGTTAAAAACGTAAGGGGGTAAACGACTTATTCTTTGAAATTGTTCCATTGACAGCTTTTGCTTAACCGGTGTTTAAGTGAAAATTAAAAAATGTTGCCTAAATTACTGTTATTAATAAGCTATGTCAAATCCGTAGGCCGGAATAAGGCCACCCAAGCCTGTCCTGAGCTCGTCGAAGGGCGTAGCGCGAGGTGGCGTTTCCGGCGATTCGCACAGTGTGCGCCGGAAACGCCTGTTTTCGTTATCACTCAAACAGCCTTATTCCGGCCTACATTGAAAGCGCCCTATCAAATGAAAACAGCACCCCGCAGGCTAGTGCTTCAAACGCAATACTTGCTCCACGCGCAGCAAATCTTCTGGTGTGTCGACACCCGCAGCCGGTGTTTCATCGACAATTTTTACCCGAATAGCTTCGCCGTGCCACAGTATCCTTAACTGTTCCAGAGACTCGACCGACTCCAGCAAAGACGCATCCCACAAACAATAGCGTTTTAAAAAATCGACCGTATAAGCGTACAGGCCGATATGCCTAAGATAAGGCATAACACCGGATGGCTTACTGGCTGTCGAAGTAAACGCATCCCTGTCCCAAGGAATCGGCGCACGGCTAAAATAAAGCGCGTAACCGGCCTGGTTCAACACCACTTTGACTGCATTGGGATTGAAGATTTCTTCAGTATCGCTGATTTTGGCGGCCAGTGTCGCTATGCCCGCCAGCTTTTGTTCGGCTAATGCGCTCGCGGCATCGCGGATAGTGACCGGAGGAATTAGCGGCTCATCGCCTTGCAGATTAACGATGATTTGATCATCCGCCCAGCCGCAAATCCTTGCCACCTCGGCAATCCGTTCCGTGCCGCTTTGATGATCCGCGCGCGTCATTACCGCTTTAAACCCCAAGTCGCTGACCGCCTGAAAAATCCGCTGATCGTCGGTGGCGACAATAATTTCATCGGCATCGGCTTCCTGCGCACGCTCGCAAACATGCGCGATCATCGGCTTGCCGGCGATGTTCAACAACGGTTTGCCCGGCAAGCGTGTCGATCCGTATCTTGCCGGGATGACGACTTTAAAACGCACGCTCATTTGGATAAGGCATCAACTTCATCGAGAGATAATTCACGAGCTTCATCTTCCAGCATCACCGGAATGTCGTCACGGATAGGGAAAGCGATACGGTCGGCTTTGCAGATCAATTCCTGCTTGAACTTGTCATAAATCAACGGACTCTTGCATAAAGGACAAGCCAGAATATCAAGCAGTTTTTTATCTATCATGTGTTTCTCGTTATTGAAGTTAAATGGCAACATTCGCCTTCTGGGCATTTTACAGTATTTTACAGCATTTTTAAGCAGCCTGTTTTACGCATGCAATGAATCGACAGCGATGGCTGGCTATGGTCAAATAAGACCTTTCTGATAACGGCGTTGTTTTTCCTGATTGAGGAATTGATCTCGCCGATCCTTTACCGATTGCATATTCGAAAACGGCCTTATTAGATAACTTCACCCACTCAAAGCGCGTATGAATAAAAAGGCATTACGGGTATTAACCTACAACATCCACAAAGGTTTTAATGTCGGCAACCGGCGGTTTATCCTGCATTCGATTCGGGATGCCTTGGTAGCCGCCGATGCCGACGTGATGTTCTTGCAGGAAATGCAGGGCGAGCACCTGCGGCATCAGCAAAAAATCCCCGACTGGCCGGTTTTATCCCAGCTTGAATTTCTCGCCGAAAACACCTGGCCTTTCCACGCCTACGGTAAAAATGCGGTTTACAATGCAGGTCATCACGGTAATGCTATCTTGAGCAAGCATCCATTTGAGCGTTGGGAAAATATCAATGTATCGCCCTTCCCCTGGGCCAGTCGCAGCCTGTTGCATGGTGTTATCAGGCTGCCGAATAGCAGCCGGGAAGTGCATGTTGTGTGCATACATTTCGGCTTGACCGGCAAAGAACGCCGCCTGCAAATAAGCAAATTATGCGCGCGTATCGATAGCCATGTACCGCATGATGCGCCGCTGATTATCGCCGGTGATTTCAACGACTGGCTGGGACAGGCCGATCGGCTGTTCCATGATCATCTGGGTTTGCAAGAGATTTTCCAGGAAATCCATGGTCGCTATGCGCGAAGCTTTCCGGCCTGGCTGCCTTTTTTACCGATGGATCGTATTTATTACCGAGGTTTAACCCCGGTATCGTGTGAACGGCTGGCTCATGCACCGTGGCATACGCTTTCAGACCATGCACCCTTGACAGCCACCTTTACTTTATGAACGACACACCCTCCAAACTGACCTTACCCAACCTACTGACCGGATTTCGCTTTATGGCTGCGCCAGTGTTGCTATGGCTGGCATGGCATGGATACCCAATCGCCTTTATGGGGCTGCTGGCGATTGCTTTTCTCACCGATTTGCTGGACGGCATGGCCGCCCGGTTGACTGGACAGGTTTCCCAGTTTGGCGCTACGTTAGACAGTTGGGCAGATGTCATTACTTATCTGACCATAGCGCTAAGTTGTTGGTGGTTGTGGCCTGAGGTGGTGGGTCGTGAGCTGCTTTATGTCGGCCTGATTGTCGCTAGTTGTCTATTGCCTGCCTTGGCGGGTTTTTTGAAATTCGGACGTTTCACCAGCTATCATACCTGGGCAGTCAAAATCGCCGCAGCAGCGATGGGCTTAACCTTGTATGTGCTGTTTTTAGGCGGCCCGCCATGGCCGTTCCGCATAGCCGCCGTGATCTGCATAGTTGCCGCCATTGAGGAGATAGCAATTACCCTGCTTTTGCCTGAGCCTAAATCTAATCTGCGTTCAGTCTGGGACGTATTGAAACGTTCTATGTCGGATGATCGCCGACTGTAAGCCGCTTCAAACTGAGCAACGTCACTTAGATTATTTTCCCCAGCACTCTTGCACTTTTTCAGTATTAGTTTGCGTAGAAGAAGTTGTTTTTCCATTATTATTAACCGCAAAAACACCACACGTTGAATCTGTAAAATTAAGTGGCGTAGCAGTGGCCGTATAACTTGTAGCAGTTGGTGTGCCTGGAATTGCAATCGTATAATGACTATCCGGAGAGGTGACCGTCACCTCAATTAGTGCTAATGTGCCATAGGTTACGTTATTCGCCCGATATTTCTCTTGCGCCAATTGCAAGCTTAACAACCCCGCCTTGCCATCCGCACGCTTGGCGCGAGTCACATAATCCGTATAAGCAGGATAGGCAATCCCCGCCAAAATGCCGATAATAGCCACAACAATCATTAATTCTATTAAAGTAAACCCGGAAGATCGTTTAAATATGCGCATTGTTTCGCCTTGTTTAAAGTTATTTGTAATGATTCAGCGTAGGGATAACATCCCTGACAAACCATCGTTTCGGCAAGCCTAGCGCTGACCATCAAAGGTCATCTTACCCTTAAAGGCCAATGGTGTACGGATGTTATCCCTTTCCTGATTAGCAAGATGCTTCAGCTAAATATTTGATATGCTGACGAATGAGTAGATGTGGGGGCGACTTTAGTCGCCACAGGGCGGCTAAAGCCGCCCCCACAAGATAGCCGCAACCCAGTTACGGCCCGAGTACAGAGCCTTTAATTTTAGCTGAAGCATCTTGCTAATCAGGATCCCTTTTGTACTGGATAGTTAAGTAATGGGTCAAAATTTGTTTAACAATCTGTAGGAGCCCTGTAGGGTACGCTGCGCGTACCTTTTTGGATTTGCGACAGGATTGAAAAAGGGTGCACGCAGCGTACCCTACAGGACTTAAAAGACAAAATGTAGATTAGCTAACAAATCTAAAACAATAGTAATCTATAATCAAATGACGCACATACCCGCACGCACCCTAAAGGGTATAAAGGGCACTAGAAGGTGGATGGACATGAACAGACAAAAAAATACCGGTTTTACCTTGCTAGAGCTGATGATAGTCGTTGCCATAATTGGCATTCTCGCAGCGATAGCGGTGCCCTCTTATCAAGATATGCTTGAGCGCAATCGCCTAAAACAGGTAGTTGAATCGTTAAAGTCAGATATGCAATTTGCGCGTACCCAGGCGATAAAACATAGTGAAGATGTTATTGTTTCACGAACAACAGGCACTGCCGGAGCTTGGTGTTATGGATTGGCAAGAAAAAGTCCTCCAAGCAAAACAAGCTGCGATTGCACAACAGCCGGTTCGTGCACAATTAAAACAATATCGGGAAGTGATTTCAGCTCTGCTGTCAATATGGATGCAGCGGTAGGTAATAACAGTACCTTTGATTTTAGGCGAGGCACTATCGGCGCTGATAGCGTTATTTTCAGCACAAGTCGCTACGCTGCAAAAGTCGCTTTTGGTAATGTCGGGCGAGTAAGTGTCTGTACACCTACAGTTTCCGGAAAAACAGGCATCTCTGGCTACCCTGTCTGTCCACCATAAAGTTAATCTCTTTTTTCGAGACAACACAATGAAAAAACAAAACGGCTTCACACTCATAGAAATTATGATTTCCTTATTGATAGGCTTAATCATTATTGCGGCAACCATTACCATCTATGTCAATACTATTAAAAGCAGCACCGATACTATTCGCTCGGTGCGGTTAAATCATGATTTAGATTCGGCTCTGTCGCTAATGGAGAACGATATTAAAAGGGCGGGGTATTGGGGCGGGGCGATTGCCGGGGCAAATAGTCAATTAAATCCATTTACAGTGGTAACAACCGCGCCAATAACTAACGTGCAAATCCCAACGCCAAGCTGCATTTTATATAGTTATGATGGGGGCAATGGAATTACCGGCGGTGTAGCGCATGATGCCAATGGTATCGTTAATCTCGATGAGTATTATGGTTTCCGTCTTACTACTAATGGCGCTATTGAAATGCGGCTAACAGTGGCAGACACAGCTTCAGTGGGTTGCAACAATGGTGAATGGCAAGCCTTGACTATCAATGACACCAGTGGTGAGCGAATTAACATCACTCGCCTGCAATTTAGTTTTAATCCCATTCCTGGCGTCGGTGATCTAGCATTCCCCATTTTGCCAGCCACCAGTAAATGTTTGAATACCGCCAGTCTAGTTACAACGGCACCTTTTAACACGCTTTGTGCTGATGCGGCGGTGGGTTATTTAACCACTGGACAAAGAGCCATAGAAACCCGTCAAGTTAATGTTGTAATAACGGGACAACTTGCCAACGATCCTAGTGTTACCAAAACAGTTTATAACTCGGTAAAAATTAGAAATGACCGCATCTTCACGCAATAGTAAGCCACTTTTACAAGGGACACCGCGATGAAAACAAATAGCCCATCAATCACCTGCCAACGCGGCGCGGCAACACTCTTAACGGCGCTGATATTGCTCATCAGTATCACCCTGGTGACGTTCATGACCGCCAAAACCGTACTGGTCGAAACCCAAATGTCCGCCAACAACTATCGCACTTCACAAGCAACAGCAGCTGCTAATGCGGCTATGGATTACGCATTAGCCTATTTTGGTGATGCGGGTAACACAACATTCGCCTGCGTTGCAGCCTCTTACCCCCCTGCCCCTGTCCCCCCTGCCACTGTTCCTGCTATTTTTGTGCAAGACCATATCTATCCAGCCAGCACTGCCAGCGTTTGTATCGACAACACGACAACAAGACCACTGACTACACCTTGGGGAGTAACGATTAATACCCCTTGCGTAACCATCAGCGGCGCTCTCACAGCGGGTATGATTATTGCCACCGGCTATAGCGACGACGGAACCGCGCAACGCA
Source organism: Methylobacter sp. (assembly GCA_038922535.1). GTDB lineage: Bacteria > Pseudomonadota > Gammaproteobacteria > Methylococcales > Methylomonadaceae > Methylobacter_A. The sequence goes on from JBCKWO010000007.1 coordinate 23,490, forward strand.
CAGCAACTCAATGTGTTGGCAGCCGTTCGCTTATGGCGGGTGGTAGCCCCTTACAATCATTAGTGTCTGGTGGTTCAGTCGGCTTAACCGGCAGTGCTCAACTTATCAACCGCTATAACGATACCAACGTTTGGTCAGCGGGGGCATTTAGTGTTGGTTCGGGGGCGATGGAGACCTATATCCGACCTGTCAACATAGAAATGAATCAGCTCACAACGGCCCAATTAAACAGTACGGCGACAACACCGATTCCTAATGTTCAAAAGGTATCAAGTAAAGACTTGGGTTCGGGTACTGACGTCTATGCGAGTGATGGCGTATTGGCAGCCGCGATGGCCGCAACCGTTGCCGATAAAGCCATTTCGGGTCATGCAGGTGATGGCCCTAATACTTTTTTTGATATGGTTTACCCAGGTGTTAGAAAAGCCGAACTTGCCAGAAGCGCTCAAGCCACTGGACAACCCCCCAACGGACAGCTTTTAGCAACGGGCGCGTCAAGTAGCCATCTCAGCGGCAAATCCGGCATTGTTTATGTCCAGGGGAATGCCAGTTTTGGTGGTAATAACACAATAGGTACGGCGGCAGCCCCGGTGTTATTGTTTGTCGATGGCGATTTTGACTTAACCGGTGGAGATATTTTTGGCGCAATCTATGTTACCGGTAAATTAACCGGAGCAGGTTCCCCTAAAATATCCGGTACTATTATTACGGAGGCGGGTGTGAATAGAGGTGCAGGTACTGTAACCCTTGTTTACACGCCGTTTGGAGGTGGCTCTGGTGGTGGCTCTATCATGCCGGGTTTAACCGGTGTTATTGCCGGTTCATGGCGCGATTGGTAAGCACAATTTAAGAGAGATAAATTTATGAAATCAATTTTTTTTAAAAACCGTAATCAAGGGATTGGCTTGATTGAAGTGCTGGTTACCACGGTTGTTGTTGCTGCCGGTTTGCTTGCTGTAGCCTCGATGCAGGGTGGATTTATGTCAGGCAGTGCCAGCAATAAAGCTCGAGCTGAGGCCTTGGTATTGGCGGAACAAAAAATGGAGGAGTTAAGAAATTATATTAATCCTGCCCAATTTCCTGCGGTAGCCACTTCGACCGACCCTGTCATCACCGGCACCAATGCAGCTTTCACTAGGAGTTGGGAAATTAGCGCAATTACAGTTGCTCCGGTAACCACTACACGCAGAGTAGCTGTTACTGTTACTGTTACTTGGGACTGTAACCGGTCGGTTGCTGGTGACTGTGACCAAAAAAGGGTCGCCGTGAGCAGTCAAATCGCTTATGTAGAACCCAGCAATACCGCTGGTCTTGCCAGTGGCAGTGGCGAAGCCAGTCATCCGGCAGGTCTTGGTATGACAGCCCCGAGTCCGAATGTGCGTGCTTCTGCGCGAACCCAGGATATAGTCAAGATACTTGATGGTACTCAGGTTAAAGCCGAGTTTACCTTAGTGTCGGGTAATTTATATCAGAAAGCCAATGGTGATATTTATCGTCTTGATGGTGGTGGTTCTCAGAGCGGTAGAAAGGTCGAATATATCGTAAATTTAACGCCATTCGACATTGATCTACGATTTAATGACAACAACGCAATTCCGCCTCCCGCAAGTGCAATTCGTCTTTACACTAAAAGACTAAATCTGGATACCGCTACCATTCAACTCTATACCGCTAATGTTGTGGGCGGAATTGGTGATGGCGCAAATAAGTTTAATGAGACAGTCGCCAATCTTACTCTTGACGGAACCGCTAGCCAGGCACATGGCTTTTATGGTGGTGTCATACTGAGTGTAAAAGGCACGGTTTATACAACAACCAACCTAAATACTATTAAAGTCGATCATAACCGAGAAGATATGTACTGTGTCTTTAATCCTGGCGTAGGCAAACAATCTAGGGATTATGCCTGTTACGCAGGGGGCAATTGTAATAATAGTATCAGTGGCGCGGGCCATCTAACCACTATACCCACCACTCCCTCTGTCACGAATGACGCGACTCAATGCCCGGGGGCAGTGGCCGATGCCAAGGTAGGTCCAGGCGGCTGGCGCGGTAACGTCGGTTTGATTAATATCGACGACGAGGATCGTGGTAAAGAAAGCGTTTGTTATCTTGAAGAAATAAATGCAACTACTTCAGATCCGACAACAGCTCGAAAATATAAGGGTATGTTTGGCACCGTGGAGCAAGGCATTAACGAGTCTTATAGCTGTCAAAATTATCTCATCGTAGGTCGTGCAGCTAACTTTAGCCAATTGGCTGAAGACTGTAAAAAAGCAATTGCTGATCTTGCTATTACAGGTCTTGCTATTACAGGTCTGCCGCCTAAAGCAGTCGTTCGGACTATTTCGGGTTTAAATACCGTAGTAGGTATTTACACTAGCCATTGTGATAATCTGCCCTGATAAGTTATACCTTAACAGTGACGGTGAGTCCTTCAACAGCCCCCCTGAGTCACAATAGTTGTCGCCTCGAATTTTCAGAAAAAATGAAATTTGAGATGAAAAATGAAATCAAAAACAACCTATTCAGCCGAGCCCGGTAGGGTACGCTGCGCGTACCTTAAAGCCTAACGTATCACATGATGATCCTAAATATCCGGTTTGCTCTGCTAAAATCAATCTCGTCCTCTATATGCGGTACGCGCAGCGTACCCTACATTTTTTAATTTACATTTCGGTGTTCCGCTTACACAATCAACGGGGTCAGACAAGGTCGGACATGCTGTTTATGCCCGACATCCCTATGCTACAAAATAAAAATGGATTTTCGGTTTACCCAACGTCGCCGAAACGTTGGGCAACGAAAAGCAGTTGCCCAACCTGCGAAGCTGTCAAATATTGGAAGCCGTTTTCAGAGGTTTTTGAGATAATATAATTGTAAAACTAGCGATGTCTCATTTAACATGTCTCAAAGGATCTTCGCCAGGCCCCACTATGCGTAAAATGAGAATCTCATTCACATCGACACGATAATAAATTGAGTGAGATTCGTATACATACCGCCGGATATTTTTCTTGATTTGACTTTGATCGCTACCCATAAAAGGGTAATTAGCGATCATTTCAAATGCTTTGAATAATCCATCACTATAAAGCCTTGCTTGTTTAATGCCAAAGCGTTGAATTGTATACGAAGCAATATTGCCAATATCTTTGTCAGCGAGTTTAGATAAAGAATAATCAGCCATTTTTTGCGGCGAACTGTGTTTCCACTCCAGCCCATATTGCTTGTGGAGTACGATCACTCTTTCCACTAGTTTCGGCTTCATCAAGCATAAACCGCAATTGAGTTTCCGCTTCACGCCTCTCTTGGTCGCGGCGTATCAAATCACGAAAATATTCACTGTCATTTCCGTATTTACCCGAATCAACTTGTGCTTTAACCCAGCTTTCCATTTGGCCGGTGATGGTAATGGTTTTACGCTGCATCGACATGATACTACCTCTAATTCTAGATTACTTAAAGTATGATATTATCATACTTTAAGTATACATTACGCGGAAATCCGGTAACTTCCAAGCGGGACGGGGTTTGCAACCCCGTTCGACTTAGCAGCCCGGTAGGGTACGCTGCGCGTACCTTAAAGCCTAACGTATCACATCATGATCCTAAATATCCGGTTTGCTCTGCTAAAATCAATCTCGTCCTCTATATGCGGTACGCGCAGCGTACCCTACATTTTTTAATTTACATTTCGGTGTTCCGCTTACACAATGTCTAGCCCTGTAGGTCGGGTTAGCGATAGCGTAACCCGACATTTTGTCTAGTTCCCACGCGCTGCGTGGGAATTCATACCCTCCGCGCTGCGGTCTGCCTCGCAACGCGGCGCGTTGCTACTGCATTCCCACGCAGCGCGTGGGAACGAGAAAAACAGACCTGTAGATCAGGCATGCTTTTTATGCCCGACATTCCTATGCTACAAAATGAAAACGAATTTTCGGTTTACCAACGTCGCCGAAACGTTGGGCAACGAAAAGCAGTTGCCCAACCTACGAGCCCAAGGTCGGGTTAGCCCTGTAGGTCGGGTTAGCGTAGCGTACCAACAGTAGGCGCTTTTAGGCGACCCGACATTTTTGGCTTCGATGCGTCGGGTTACGCTACGCTAACCCGACCTACATCAAAGCACCAAAGGGTTAGCGGAAATTGTCAATTTTTTCATAAACGGGGCATAATTGAACACTGAATTTACCAGAGATGAACCCATGACTGCCATTACCTTTGATACCTTAAAGTTTTCCAACACCCTTAAGGCTGCCGGTGTTCCACCCGCACAGGCCGAAGCAGAGGCCACTGCTTTAGCCGAAGTGCTTGAGGTCAACCTCAAGGAACTAGCCACAAAAGAGGATTTACGCCGCGACCTTAAAGAATTGGAGCAGCGTTTGGATGTACGTTTTTCCCAGGTGGACTCCCGTTTTATCCAGCTTGAACAGCGCCTAATTATTAAATTGGGCGCACTTATGGCATTCTCTATCGGCATTGTTGCGGCATTGGTCAAGTTGCTGTAAAGCCTAACATGCGCTCCCTAACGTTTCTGCGATGTCTGAGCTAAGCGGCTACACTTAACTAACGCTAAATATTTCGGATGGGGCAACATGCCTCGTCCGGCTCAGGAGGAATCCGGCCAACCGCGACCTTGTGAAAACGCAAGGTCGTTGTTTGTCGGTTCGTCTGTTGCCAATTGAGGGCATAGTCGCTAACATGACTGTCAATCCTGTCTATTCAATGGAGTCACCGTTATGGCGCTCGCTCAAGAAGATTTAATACAAATACAAAAACTGATCGATCAAAGCGTTGCTTCACGCCCGGAAGTGGCTAACGCCAATGTCCGTTATGAGCTGGATATTCGTGAGCGCATTGTTCGTGTTGAGGAAGAACTCAAGCATCAACGCCAGTTGATGATGCAGGGTTTTGAGATGATGGATAAGCGCTTTGAAGAAATGCGCGCCGATATGAATAAGCGCTTTGAGCAGGTGGATAAGCGCTTTGAAGAAATGCGCGCCGATATGGATAAGCGCTTTGAGCAGATGGATAAACGCTTTGAGCAGATGGATAAGCGCTTTGAGCAGATGGATAAGCATTTAACGACTATCGGCAATCGTATGGATCGGTTCATGTTTTGGTCGCTGGGCTTAACCGTGTCCGCCGTCATTGCTATCGTTAAGTTGACTTAGGAACGTGCACGAAATAATTTGAGCAAGCCCTGTAGGTCGGGTTAGCGATAGCGTAACCCGACATTTTGACTACACTTAACCAACGCCAAACGTTTCGGGTGGGACAACATGCCCCGCCCGACAGCCAGGAAAGGATAAAAGATGTTAAGAGAAATAACTGTGCCACATTCTGAATTTTTAACCATTAGGATACCTAAAGATTATCTTGAACAGGAAGTTGAGATACTGGTTTTTCCGATAGGAAAAAATGTGTTTAATAATGAAGAATCCGAAGTTAAAGCTTTTTCCAATCACAGCGCAGCAGCCATTGAAGACTGGCAAGACGAAAATGAAGACCAGATATGGACATAAAAGTTGGCGATATTTTGCTATGCAAATTCTATTTCAGCGATTTGCAGACAAGTAAAAATAGACCCGTTTTAGTGTTTAAGGATAATCTGCTGTTCAATGATTTTGTGGGGCTTCCGATTAGTAGTAAAACGCTAAAGCTTCAAAGCGACGAAATTATTATTACAAATAAAAATTTATCGAGTGGTGTATTACCCGTTGAATCAAAAATTATGCTTCGCAAAGTTTTTGTGATTTCTAAAGAAAATCCAGTCAAAAAATACGGCTCTCTTAACGAAAAAAGTTTAATAGACGTTAAAAGAGCTTTTTGTGATTACTTTGAATGTTGCCATCAGTAACGGCTCCCCAAGCATCGGCATTGGCGCTCACAGTGGTTTCATTCAAAAAAACCGTATAAATACATATCCTCATCCTCACCTTCCAAGATGAATTTTACGTCGTAATCGGTAGTTTCAACATCCAACGGGTAAGGTTCGTCGGCATCGTCAAAATAATCGGACTTTATATAAAACTCATCATCGCCATTTTTTATCAAAGTTACCGAATAGCACTCTTTATCTTCGTTTTTATCGATATTCCTTAAACTAAAGCTGATGCTGTTGCCATCGGCGGCAACGACAGGGCTTTCGTCCATTTGCTCATATTCGCAGGCTATATCTTCATCATCCATGAACACATAGGTCATCGAAAAATGCTTTAAGCGATTAAAATCAACTGTCATTACATAACTCCTAACATATTATCCAACGCTTTCTTGGCGTACTGCGCCACGTGCGTAGGTACTGAAATCCGGTTAACCACCTGCCCTGCCGCCAGATTTTCTAGCACCCAAGCCAGATGTTGTGGGTCGGTTCTGAACATGGTTGAGCACATGCACAGCGTGGGCGACATGAAATGGACGCTCTTGCCCTGTGCCTTGCATTCTTCATGCAAACGATTGACCAAATTCAATTCTGTCGCCACTAGCCAGCGGGTGTCGGCTTCAGCTTCACGCACTGTTTTTAAAATGTATTCGGTAGAGCCGATGTAATCTGATTTTTGACAGACTTCAAATGAGGCTTCCGGGTGCGAAATGACTTTGGTTTCTGGGTAGCGTTTGAGGAAATTATCAATATGTTCCGGCTTGAACATCTGATGCACGGAGCAATAGCCATTCCAGAGGATGATTTTGGCTTTGCGGATTTGCTGCTCGGTCAAGCCGCCCATCGGCTGGGTAAAATCCCAGGTGACCAAATCTTCCAACGGGATGCCCATCCGATAACCGGTATTGCGTCCCAGATGTTGATCGGGAAAAAACAGCACTTTCGGTTTTTGGGCAAAACTCCACTCCAGTATTTTCTGGGCGTTGGACGAGTTGCAGACGATGCCGTCATGCTTGCCGCAAAAGGCCTTAAGGTCGGCGGCGGAATTGATGTGAGTGACTGGGGTAACTTCCGCTTCCACGTCGATCACCTGCGCCAATTCATCCCAACATTTTTGCACCTTGATCAGGTTGGCCATATCGGCCATCGAACAACCGGCCGCCAGATCCGGCAAGATGGCGGTTTGTTCCGGGCGGGACAGTATATCGGCAACTTCGGCCATAAAATGCACACCGCAGAACACGATGTATTCGGCATCGGATTGCGCCGCATTTCTGGACAGTTTTAACGAATCGCCGGTGAAGTCGGCATGCTTGAACACTTCATCGCGCTGATAATGATGCCCGAGCACCACGCAATGACGACCCAGCTTGGCTTTGGCGGCGATAATCCGGGCATCACATTCCTCAGCGCTGAGCAATGTGTAATCTTGAATGGGAAATGGGGTATGGGGCATTTGAATGACACTCCTCTACGGAGAATATTTCGGTAGGATTAGTTCACCACGAAGCAAGCATCGTTCGTGGTGAATTTAATGTAGGGTACGCATTGCGTACCATTTTCCAATCACTCAGAGGTACGCAATGTGCACCCTACTGGGATTTTTCTTTTCCGGCTGGCCTGATCAAGCGAATACCCAGTTCCTTCAATTGCTCATCGGTCACTACCGCCGGTGCGTTGACTAAAGGACAAGCCGCCGATTGCGTTTTAGGGAAGGCTATCACGTCGCGGATAGACGTTGATCCGGTCATCAGCATGACCAAACGATCAAGGCCAAAGGCAAGGCCGCCATGCGGAGGTGCGCCGTATTTCAACGCATCGAGCAGGAAGCCGAATTTCTCCCTGGCTTCTTCTTCGCCTATGCCTAAAATTCCGAATACGGTTTGCTGCATGGCGGTGCGGTTGATACGAATTGAACCACCGCCGACTTCGGTGCCATTCAACACCAAATCGTAAGCTCGCGACAAGGCCGTAGCCGGATTGGCTATCAACTCTTCAACCGAACAACTTGGCGCGGTGAACGGGTGATGGATGGCATTGTAACGGTTGGTTTTTTCGTCCCAATCGAACATCGGGAAATCGACAATCCAAACCGGTTTCCAATCGCCTTGCAGCAGCTTCAAATCATGCCCAAGCTTGACTCGCAACGCGCCCATTGCTTCGTTAACGATGTTAGCCTTGTCCGCGCCGAAAAATATCAAATCGCCGTTTTGTGCGCCGGTTTTGGCCAACACGCTGTCCCACACTTCGGCAGGGGCGAACTTGACGATAGGCGATTGCAAGCCTTCGACACCGGCGGCCAAGTCGTTGACTTTAATGTAAGCCAAGCCTCTTGCGCCGTAAATACTGACATACTTGGTCAATGCGTCGATGTCCTTACGGCTTAAATCACCGGCGTTAGGCACCCGCATTGCCACGACGCGGCCTTTCGGATCGTTAGCCGGTGCCGAGAAGACTTTGAAATCGACGTCCTTCATATCCTCGGCAATATCGACCAATTCCAGCGGAATCCGCAAATCGGGACGATCAATGCCGAAGCGCGATACCGCTTCTTGGTGGGTCATGCGCGGAAATTTGTCGCCCAAGTTCACACCGAGCACCTTAATAAACAACTGCCGGATCATCTCCTCCATGATGTGCATGATTTCATGCTCATCCATGAACGAGGTTTCGATATCCAGCTGGGTAAATTCCGGCTGACGGTCGGCGCGCAAATCTTCATCGCGGAAACAACGCACGACCTGATAATAGCGATCCATGCCTGCTATCATCAGCATTTGCTTGTACAGCTGCGGCGATTGCGGCAACGCGAAAAACGCGTTTTCGTGAGTACGGCTCGGTACGATGTAATCGCGCGCGCCTTCTGGCGTGGCTTTGGTTAGGTACGGCGTTTCAATTTCAAAAAATTCGTTGTCATCGAGAAAGTTTCTTAACACCCGTGTCACATCGCGGCGCACTTTCATCTTTTCCTGCATCACGGTACGGCGCAAGTCAATATAACGATAGCGCAAGCGTAGCTCTTCGTTGACTTCGATCTCGCTTTCGACCGGGAACGGCGGGGTTTCCGACTCATTCAGCACGACGATATCTCTCGCCAGTATTTCAATCGCACCGGAGTGCATGTTGGTGTTAACCGTGCCTTCGGGACGATGACGAACCAGGCCGGTAATTTGTAATACATATTCACTGCGGACGCTTTCAGCAGTAGCGAAGGTGTCGGCCACGTCAGGATCGACCACGACTTGCACTAAGCCGGCGCGATCTCTCAAATCGATAAAAATAACCCCGCCGTGGTCGCGGCGTCTATGTACCCAGCCGCAGATTGATACCGTTTCGCCTAGCTGTTGTGTGTTTATTGCTCCGCACATGTGAGTACGCATAAATGTTCCCTGTTGATTTGATTAAGATGAAAGGCAAAAGACGAAAGGCTCAAGGCGAAAGCGTGTTTTTTTTGTCCTTCGCCTTTTGCCCTTCGCCTGCTTTATTATTTACAGTCGCCACTGTGGACGATGCAGAAGGCGAACTACTCGCCTCACCCGCTACATTCTTCTTGGTGCCGCTCTTAAAATCAGTTTCATACCAGCCGGTGCCTTTTAATCTAAAACCCGCAGCAGAAATCTTTTTCATTAATTCCGGCTTGCTACAGGCTGGGCAGATAAGTAGAGGCTCGGCACTGAGTTTTTGTAACGCTTCGTGCTCATGACTGCATGATTGACATTGGTACTCGTATATTGGCATTAACCGCTCCGATAACAAAAAATAATAGCTACAATGAGTGCCGTGTTTAACTTTTCAAGGCACTTACTATAAAATAACCACCTATTTTACAGAATTTAACGTCAATAATGAAAACATTAACCATCACAAGACCGGATGACTGGCATTTACATGTCAGGAACGGTGAGATTTTGAAAGTCGTTGTGCCGCATACCGCCAGGCAATTTGCCCGCGCCATCATCATGCCTAATCTCAATCCCCCTGTGACTACGGTGGCTATGGCATTATCATATCTCGAAGAAATTCTGCGCGCTGTCCCTTTGAACGTGGATTTTACCCCGCTAATGACGCTTTATTTGACGGGCTCGACTACGGTTGATGAAATCAAAAAAGCCGCCGAATCTGAGGATGTCCACGCCTTTAAGCTTTATCCGGCAGGCGCCACCACCAATTCAGATTCGGGCGTTGCCGACATCAAGGCTATTTATCCGTTATTCGCGGCAATGGAAAAATGCGCTATTCCACTGTTGATTCATGGTGAAGTGGCCGATGATCATTGTGATATCTTCGATCGGGAACGGGTATTTATCGACACTTACCTGACTGATATTGCAAAAAACTTTCCCGGCTTGCGCATCGTCTTCGAGCATGTAACCACAACCGAAGCTGTGCAGTTTGTGGAGGCTGCCAGCACTAACATCGCCGCCACCATCACTCCCCAGCATTTGCTGTTTAACCGCAATGCACTGTTAGCGGGCGGCATAAGGCCGCACTATTACTGCCTGCCGATTATTAAGCGAGAATCGCATCGCTTGGCATTAATCAAGGCTGCTACCGGCGGCAATCCAAAATTCTTTTTAGGAACCGACAGTGCGCCGCATTTTACAGCATTAAAAGAAACCGCCTGCGGTTGTGCCGGTTGTTACAGCGCTCATGCGGCTTTGGAGCTTTACGCGGAAGCCTTCGAACGGGCGGGTGCATTGGACAAACTGGAAGCTTTCGCCAGTTTTTACGGTGCCGATTTTTACCGGCTACCCAGGAATTCAGGCACCGTCACGCTGGAAAAAACCGCTTGGAAAGTGCCATCCGTTTATGGAGAAAATAACCTATCCATCACGCCGCTCAAGGCGAATGAAGAGCTGGAATGGAAATTGGTCGAAGAATAAAGAATAACTAGAGGAAAGTTACCTAACCCAAAAACATTGCATCGCCATAACTGAAGAATCGGTAAGATTGATCAACAGCATGGCGGTAGGCGTTCATAATAGGCTCGTAACCGGCAAACGCTGAAATCATCATCAATAAAGTAGACTCGGGCAGGTGAAAGTTAGTCAGCATGGCATCGACCGATTTGAATTGATAGCCGGGAGTAATAAACAAGTCAGTATCGCCAAAACCGGGTTCAAGTCGGCCGCTTTTGGATGCCGATTCCAACGCCCTGACCGACGTCGTGCCGATGGCGACAACCCGCCCTCCCCTTGCTCTGGCTTGATGAACGGCCGCTACCGTCTCCGGTAACACCGCAAAATATTCCTTGTGCATTAAATGTTCGGATAAATCTTCCACCCTGACCGGCTGAAAAGTGCCGCTGCCGACGTGCAAGGTCACAAAAGCACTTTGCACACCCTTGGCTTTAAGCTTGTCCAGCATGACTTGATCAAAATGCAGGCCTGCGGTGGGCGCGGCAACGGCTCCCGCCTCCCTGGCAAAAACCGTCTGATAGCGAGTCAGGTCGGATTCGTCATCGGCACGAGTAATATAAGGCGGCAAGGGAATATGGCCGATTTTCTCCAATATAGAGAGCAGACTGTTATCGCCTTTGAATTCCAGCTGAAACAGGTCGTCAGCTCTACCCAGTACTTCGCAGCAATAGCCGTCATCCAATTCTATTAAGGTACCCGCTTTCGCCGTTTTGCTGGTTCTGACATGGGCAATAGCGTGATGATCATCCAAAATACGTTCGATAAGTATCTCGACCTTGCCACCGCTTTGTTTTTTACCAAACAGTCTGGCCGGGATCACCTTGGTATCGTTAAAAATCAGCAAATCACGTTTATCGATTAGATCGATAAAATCGGTAAATTGCCGGTCGGTTATTCGCCCGGCATTTCGATCCATGCATAACAGACGGCTTGCATCGCGTTCTGCCAGTGGTTTTTGCGCAATTAACGCTTCGGGTAATAGGTAATTAAAATCGCTTTTTTTCATAGTGGGCAATGTTATCAGGTTAGGCTTACCAAATACATCTTAAAAAAAATTAGCGTTTTTGATGAACCTTGCCTATAATGCACGTTCTTTGCCGGGGTGGCGGAACTGGTAGACGCGCCGGATTCAAAATCCGGTTGGGGTGACTCAGTGCCGGTTCGATTCCGGCCCTCGGTACCAAAGAATAACAAAGGCTTTGCAAGAAATTGTAAGGCCTTTTTTATTGCCTGGAGTTTATGCTCTACTTTAGACCTGCCCCCTACCATCAATAAATCTAGGTAATCACTGATTTTTAAAGCACTGCCCTATTTTGATAAAATGAATGGTTTTAATCGAAAAACAAGCGCCTAATTGAACCCAGTATTTAAATGATTTATTGATTTCATCCATGAAACCACATGTAAAACTATTCGCTGTGATTGCCAGTTTGTTAACGGGGATTTCGCCGCTGCAAGCGCAAAATTTATCAGAAACTTACGAACTTGCTTTGCAAAATGCGCCTATTTTAAAACAGGCTCTGGCCAAGCAATCGGCTATCGGTGAATCGAAAGATCAAAGCACTGCGCGGTTTCTGCCGAACATATCGGCCACAGCAGCCAGTAGCAAACAACTGCTGCATAACAAAAAGACCAATACCTTTCAAGGTACCGCCGTCAACCAGGACTTCTGGGACAACACCTTTAATCTCAATCTAACCCAGCCCCTGTTCCACTGGGATCACTGGATACAATTGAGCCAATCCGACAATCAAATCGCCCAGGCTGAAGCGACCTATCTGGCCGAGTTGCAAAACCTGATGGTCAAAACGACCGAAGCCTATTTCAATGTGCTGTATGCTCAGGATAACCTGCAATTTGCCTCGGCGGAAAAGCAGGCTATCGCCCGGCAATTGGAACAGGCTCAGCACATGTTTGCCGTGGGCATTATTGCAATAACCGACATCAATGAGCGAAAACGATGTCTCGCTCAATGCACTGGGCGAAAAGCTCCCTCTACTCAAGCCTGAACCGACTGACATTTCGGCGTGGAGCGATCTGGCCGAACTCAATAACTTCAGCGTCATTTCAGCATTTAACCAGGCCGAAGTGTCGCGCAAAGCCATCGATTTGCAACGTAGCGGTATTGGCTACACCATAAAAGCCAATCTAGTTGTTCAGCGGGTTATCAATTTGAACGGTGGCTAGCCGATTCTTACGCTAGTAGATTCAGAGGAT
>JBCKWO010000008.1:0-36116 GCA_038922535.1 Methylobacter sp.
CTTAGAATTTATAGGCTAAACCAAGCGCGCCGATTGTCGAGGACGGTTTAAGTTTGACGTTGACGTCATCTAACTTTATCGTTTTGTCGGCATAATCAACATATTGCGCTTCAGCGTATCCGCTGACATTTTGCGTTAGCGCGAGTTTGACACCCGCCCCAAATCCAGCGCCCAATGCAATGCCGCTTAATTTAAGCGATTCAGAACCATCTTCCGCGCTCAACTCACCCTTCATTTGGTGGTATGCGATCTTTGCGTACAGCAGGGTTGTGTCGTTTACCAGGTAACCCGGCGTCACGAAGATTGAATAATGATTTTTCTCTTTAATGGTGGCGGAGAACGTTTTACCACGTCCGTCAATGTTATAGCCACCCACATCAGTAGAGAGTAGGTCATATGTCGCCCCGATGCCCAATAAAAATTGCGGGGCAACGGCAAAAGTGTAGCTTCCGCTGATTGCCGGGATGAAATCGTGCTTACCGCCTAGATTCTCGAAGTTAAAGCTGCTGTACCCGTGGGAAACATTTATAGAAGTGGAAGTGGATTTAACATGGCCTTCAAGTCCTAGGCTAAAGCCGTCGAAATTACCGGCATGGTCGACAGTACTCACGCTGAGTAGCCCGGCCGGGGCCAGGGCGAATGTAATTTTCCCATAAGCCCCATCAAACCCTCTGAATCTACTATCGTAAGAATCGGCTAGCCACCGTTCAAATTGATAACCCGCTGAAAGGTCAATATCAACTAGATTGGTTTTTATGGCGTAGCCAATACCGCTACCAGACTCAATCACCGCAACAAAAGGGTCAGACCTTGTACTACCACTTTGACTAAAAAAACCTCCGCTATGTGAATAAGTATTAAGATTTTGTCCATTTAAAAGACTTGCCCCAACATCAGCGAATACACGAAAATTATTTCCGAAAGGTTTCCATGTAGGAGCTGCTGTAATACGTGGACCTATGCCCCAGAAGTTATTTTTTTCAGTATAACTCGACAAGTCAAGATTCTCGCTCATCATTGCATATCGGATACCGCCAGAAACTCTTAATGAAGCATTGTCAGACAATGATAAAAGTTTTCCTATTTCAAAATCCAATGCGTTGTAACTGCTTTTATATCTCGGATTTGTATTTTCATCGCATCCGATACCGTTACATCCTAGGTTCGGAAATGTGACACTGCCATTGGTATCAAAATGTTTATATCTTAACGTGTAGTCCCAATTATTATCAGCCTGATAGCCTGTTGCAACTTGGAATCCCGGCGTGTAGTCAAAGGCACTTCCATCAACATTGTAGCTCTTCCTATCAGTATGAGGTTTTACAACCAGAGCACCCGCCGAAGCAAAGAAGCCTTCTTTAACATTGGGCACCTTCTTTTCTTCATCTTTTGGCAGTTCGTGTGGTCGTACATTAGAAGATACCAATTCAGCTTTTGCCTTATGTAATTGCACTTGTAAGTCAGATTCTCTTACTTTTGAATCAGCAACTTCCTTTTTTAAACTCTCATGCTCAGTCTTCATGTTCAATAGCATTTGATACAGCTGCTCATTTGTTGGAGCTGCATAAACGCCAGTAGAAACAAGCATTAATGCAGTTAATCCGAATATAAATGGTTTCATAGGTTAGTCAGTAGTGGCTTAATCATTTTCACAAGATAATTACTGATTTTGTGAGTTATCGCCGATATTCTACGAATTACGTAGAGTGGCGGCAAGGTTATTCTACGATTATGGTGGAATGCCAAGAAAATCCATACCAACATCATTATTTGGTCGTCGCCTACGCGAGGCGCGTAATCGTATTGGTATTGCCCAAGACAAACTGGGTGTTGTCATCGGAATGGACGAAAGTTGTAGTAGTGCAAGAATAAGTCGATATGAGACCGGAACCCACGAACCACCCATTGCGACAGTGGAAAAACTTGCTAGCGCACTAAGCGTACCGCTTCCTTATTTTTTTTGTGATGATGACCGCTTGGCCGAAATACTTGTTCAGTATTCGACCTTCAACGATAGCCAGAAAGATCAATTACTACTGCATGTGAAAGATATGAGTGAACAAATTTAGGCGCTGTGTTCTCGCCGATCCATGCCAATTCCATGGTTTTCTCACATTAACCTGCAAGCGGGGCGGGGTTTGTAACCCTGTTTCTAATGTTTCGACAATGTTCGAGTTAAGTGACTACATTGAACCAACGCCTTACGTTTCGGGCTGGGCAACATGCCCCGCCCGGCTATCGGGGTGTAAAAAATCCATTTAAATCCGTCTAATCAGCGTCGCCTAGAAGCGCCTCGGTAATTGCTCAAAGCACATGGATGTGCTGAATGCAGGAAATGCCTGGAGCATTTTCCTGCCTGCATTACTCTACTACACGCCTTCCATGGCGTTATACTTTTAGCATCCGTGTTCCATTCTTCCAAACGCCTACGAAGCTTTCTGCTCGTCTTCTTTATCACCCTCAACCGACCATAATTTCTCAAGCTGATAAAACCCACGCGCCTGGGAGTTCATCGCATGGACGATCACATCGCCCAAATCCAGCAGCACCCAATCTGAACCCAGATCGCCTTCCATGCCTAACGGCTTAACGCCGCTTTCCTTTAGCTTTTCAGCCACATACTCGCATAATGATTTCAGGTGACGATCCGAAGTACCGGTGACTACGACCATATAATCGGTGAAACTGGTCTTGCCCCGGACATCGAGTGTCGTGATGTTTTGCCCTTTACGTTCATCCAAAACATCCTGGACAATTTTCAATATTTGTTCTGCTTGCATTCAAATTCCTAGTGTAAAAATGAGATCAATGTGTCTCGTAAAGCTTGTTTTGCTTGATGTATTCTATGACAGCATCGGGTAATAAAAAACCCGGATTTTTTTTATCTGCAATTATGCCCCTGATTGCCGTTGCGGAAATATCCAGTTGAGTGACTTGCTGGAAGCAACATTTTCCTGCGTTGGCTTGCGCCAGCTCGTTAATACCGCATGCCAGTCGAGCTTTAAAAAAACCGTCGAGTTGCTGTATTTCAAAGCCCGGCCTAGTCATCACCACAATATGCGCATAGTCGAATAACTGCTGCCATTGGTGCCAACCGGTTAAATGTTTAAATGCGTCACTGCCGATAAACAACAGCAAGGGTTCGGTTGGAAATTCCTGCCGCAGGGACTTTAGCGTGTCCACCATATACGACGGCGCTTGATGGGGGTCGTATCTGTCCAGCTCTCTGGTATCAATCTTTAGCCCCGGTTGGTTTGTTATCGCCAGCTCCAGCATCTGTAAACGCATTTTCGCAGTTACGACAGGCTCATCGCGGTGCGGCGGTTTAGCGCAGGGGATCAATCGAACTTCATCCAGCCCGAAGATGTCCTTAACTTCAAGCGCCGAACGTAAATGCCCGTAATGTACCGGGTCGAAGGTGCCGCCAAAGATGCCGATCATTTACTGCCGGATATGGCCGTCACCCAGGACGATGTATTTTAACGAGGTCAGCCCTTTTAAACCCACCGGGCCGCGAGCATGCAGCTTGTCGGTGCTGATGCCGATTTCAGCGCCCAGCCCGTATTCAAAGCCATCGGCAAAGCGAGTCGAGGCATTCACCATCACCGAGCTGGAATCCACTTCCCGCAAAAACCGGCGGGCTAAAGTGTAGTCCTCTGTCACAATCGCTTCGGTATGCCCGGAGCTGTGTTTGTTGATATGCTCCATCGCTTCATCGATGCCGTCGACTATCCTGATCGATAAAATCGGTGCCAGATATTCGGTGTCCCAGTCTTCCTCTGTCGCCCGGATACAGCCAGGAATCAACGAGCAGGTTTTAAGACAGCCGCGCAATTCGACGCCTTTTGCGTGATATTGTTCAGCCAACAATGGCAGCACTTTTGCGGCAATGCTTTCGGCAACCAGCAAGGTTTCCATCGCATTGCAAACGCCGTAACGATGGGTTTTTGCGTTGATGGCAATCTTAATGGCTTTGTCTAGGTCGGCTTTATCGTCGATATAAACATGACAGATGCCATCCAGATGTTTGATCACAGGAATCGTGGCGTCCTTGGAAATTCGCTCGATCAAGCTTTTGCCGCCGCGCGGTACGATTACATCGACGTATGAGTTCATGGTGATTAATTCGCCGACCGCAGCACGATCCGCCGTCGCCACGATTTGCACGGCGTCCACTGGCAAACCTGCTGCTTCCAGGCCTTGGGAAATACACGAGGCAATCGCCTGATTGGAATGAATGGCTTCCGAGCCGCCTCTTAAAATGCAGGCATTGCCGGATTTAAGGCACAAAGCCGCCGCATCGACGGTTACATTGGGGCGGGATTCATAAATAATGCCGATTACACCCAAAGGTACGCGCATTTGGCCGACCTGTATGCCGCTGGGCCGGTAGCTTAAATCGCTGATTTCGCCGACCGGATCGGGTAATGCGGCAACTTGCTTTAAACCTTCAACCATCGCATGAATACCCGATGGTGTTAATTCCAGCCTGTCCAGCGAGGCTGCATCCAGGCCGTTTCTCTTGCCTGCTTCCAAATCCTTTTGGTTTTCCGCTATCAACAGTTCGTGGCTGTGTTCAATAATTTTAGCAATTTCAAGCAACGCCAGATTCTTTTTGCCGGACTCGGTACGGCTTATTTCCCGCCCCGCTTTCCTGGCCTGCTGACCCAGCGTTTTCATGTATTCTTTAATATCCACTTTGTTCTCATGAGTGGGATGGATGATAAGCGTGATTATACCGTTTAATCCGCGCTTTTGCCTACATGGACAGATATTTTCTCCTCGGTAATGGCTCCTGCATCGCCTAAAAATTGTGGCGGTTAAGGTCTTTTCTTAACGTTTAATTCGGCTTCCCATTTAAGCAGGGACATGCTGCAAGGCTTAACCTCAAACTGTGTCCCGCCTTAAGTGGGAAGCCTAAAATCCGGGCGGCAGAACAACATTCCGCCGCCCGCCATGCCTTATTCTTTGTAACTTTCGGCTCTATGTTTTACATCGTCTAAATTAACATTGACCTGCTCGGCAACGCGCTTACCGTATTCACTATCAGCTTTATAGAGAAAACTGGTGATAATTGCCCGGATTTCAGAATTTTTAACCGTTTTCAAATCACCCGCAAAAGCATTGACCAAGTGAGTTTGATCCGCCTTGGAAAATGAACGATACAATTCCCCTGCCTGTTTGAAGTTCTGAGTTTTCTCAAACGGGATTTGCTGAGTGTTGCCTTCTAACGGTGCAGGGCAATATTCATACTGTTTATCATCAACAAAACCTTCGCCACTGCGGCTGGGTTGATAATTAACGGTACTGGCTTCCGCTGCGGAGTAACCTGCACCATCCTGATTGTGCGAGTTGACCGGGACTCTGGGCGCATTAACCGGCAAACTCATATGATTAATGCCTAATCTGTACCGCTGGGTATCGGCATAAGAAAACAACCGGCCCTGTAACATTCTGTCCTCTGACGGCTCGATGCCGGGAATCAGGTTGCTGGGTGCAAATGCCGACAGCTCTGTCGATTGAAAAAAGTTGTCCGGAACTTTCTTCAAGGTTAACTCCCCGACTTTGCGCGAGGCAATCAAATCTTCCGGCCAGATCTTGGTGGCATCCAGTGGATTGAAATCGAAATCGTCCAACTGGCCTGCCGTCATCGTTTGAATAAGCAAGTCCCAAACCGGATAATTGCCCTTGTCGATATTGTTATAGAGATCCTGCGTTAAATGATTAAAGTCCTTCGTTTGTATTGCCGATGCTTGCTCGGGCGATAAGCCTTTGTTGCCCTGCCGCGACTTCCAGGTAAATTTCACATAGGTCTGCCGGCAATCGGCATTGGTAAATTTAAACGCATGAACCCCGGAACCATCCATTTCACGATAACTGGTGGGAATGCCTAAGGGTGAATAAAGCAGCGTTAAGGTTCGAGTGGCTTCCGGAATATGCGAAAAAAAATCAAAAGCGCGCGACGCTTCCTGAATATTGGTTTTGGGATTCGGCTTAAACGCATGCACCATGTCGGGGAACTTGATGGCATCACGAATAAAGAAGGTCGGGAAATTATTACCGACCAAATCCCAGTTACCTTGTTCAGTATAAAACTTCACGGCAAATCCTCGCGGATCACGTAAGGTTTCCGGCGAGTGTTTAGAATGAACGACTGAGGAAAAACGCACAAAAACCGGCGTTTCCTTGCCAGATGCCTGAAAAGGCGCAGCCCGAGTCATGTCGGTTAAATCAGCCGTCGCCTTAAATATCCCAAACGCTCCGGCTCCTCGCGCATGCACTACCCGCTCAGGAATGCGTTCACGGTCGAAATGCGCCAGTTTTTCTATCAGATGATGATCCTGCAACAAAGTAGATCCCTGAGGCCCGGCTGTTAATGAATTCTGGTTATTGCCAACCGGAGCACCGGTAGATCGTGTCAAAACAGGCTCACCCGCTAATGCCGAACCCGTCATCATAGTGATGCCCATTGCAAAAGTATTGACCATCAATTTATATCTGAATTGCTTTTTCATAATAACCTCCAGAGGTCTTGGTTTTGCTGTATTCAAAATATCACAGCGTTACTTAACTGATAAAGGCCGTAATACAGTCTTTAGCGGATAGAAAAAAAGACCGCTTTTATGGCTATTTCTCGGTCTTTATCTATTAATTGCAGAATAGCAACTTATATTGTCAATGTATAATTGATTGTTTATATGCTATCAATTGACCAAACCTATACAAGGGCACTGTTATGAATCTCAGAGATATAACTTATTTGGTTGCCGTAGCCGATTTGCGCAGCTTTATTAAGGCCGCTGAGCAATGCTGCATTAGCCAGCCGACGATTAGCACTCAAATAAAAAAAATGGAGGAAAGCCTTGGTGTGCAGATTTTTGAGCGCAGCCATAAAAAAGTGCTGCCGACGGAACTGGGCGAACAGATTATCGCCTCAGCCCGACGGGTATTATTGGAGATCGATACGATTGAACAGCTCGCAAGAAACGCCCAGGATCCGCTGGCCGGTAATTTCAGACTGGGCGCATTTCCGACGCTTGCAACCTATATTTTTCCGCGACTGGTTCCGCTGATTAAGCAGGAGCTGCCGAAACTGAGACTGATCCTGATTGAAGAAAAAACCGATATTCTCCTTGCGCAGCTTAAACAAGGGCAACTTGACGCCGCTTTGCTGGCGCTACCGATAAACGATGATTATCTGGAAGTCCGACAACTGTTTGAAGATGAGTTTTTCCTGGCCGTCGCCAATGATGCCCCGTTAGCCGCAAAAAAAACAATCGCACCATCGGACTTATTCGATCAACAGCTATTGCTACTGGATGAAGGGCATTGTCTACGCGGACAGGCTTTGCAAATTTGCCTGCTAAACGGCGCAGAGGAACAGCAGGATGTCAGGGCTACGGGGCTTGAAACGTTAAGGCAAATGGTCAGAGCGGGAACCGGTATAACTTTTATGCCGAAAATCGCCATTCATGAACCTGAAGACGGTATTCGCTATATTCCTTTTGAGGAGCCAGTGCCCAAACGCACTATCGGTATGGTTTGGCGTAAAACCAGCGCACGAAATGAATTATTTGAGCTGTTGACGAAGCTAATAGTTGTTTAAGCACTATTTACATGCCGTCTAACCCTCTTTGATGGTCAGTACTAGGCTTGCCGAAACGGTGCTTTGTCAGGGATGTCATCCCTACGCTGAATAGTTACGATTAATTCAATATCGATGTACCCTTGATCTGCACGTAAACCGCCATGCCGATCCGTAAACCCAGCAATTGTGCGGATTTGCTGGTGATATGCGCCAGCAGCGGCTGATCGTTAATCTCCAATCGCACCACGCTCTGACCGTGTTGGCTGTCAATGATGCCGATGAGGGTCGCGGGCAGCACATTAAGGATGCTGGTGGCGGTCGGTGCTTCCAAGGCGATACTGACGTCGCGGGCGTAAATCTGCACCCGTAACGGAGCACCGATTTTAGCATCGATCATCGGCAGGCTCAGCGAGCCTCCGCTAAAAACGACGCGGGTCAGATGATAGTCGGCTTCATGTTCGGCGATAGTGGTCTGCCAAACCGTTGCGGCTTCCCGATCTTGCGCCAGCGGCAGGTCGAGGCGGGTCAATGTCTCTGCCGGTAGGCCGGAGGCTATTTCCCGGCCCTCGTCCATAATCACCAGATGGTCGGCCAGTTGCGCCACTTCTTGTTGGGCATGGGTGACGTACAGCACCGGGATGTCTAATTGCTGATGCAGACGGCTTAAAAACGGCAGGATTTCCTGTTTGCGCTTGAAATCCAACGACGCCAACGGCTCGTCCATCAGTAGTATTTCAGGGTTAAGCGCTAGGGCGCGGGCGATGGCGACGCGTTGCCGTTCGCCGCCGGACAAGCGTTCCGGCATGCGCTCCATTAAGTGGCCGATGCCCAGTAATTCAAGAGTTTGCTCCAGTTTGACCGTACCTGGATTTTGTTTAATCCGTTTCAATCCATAGTGCAGGTTATCCCGCACCGTTAAATGCGGAAACAGGTTGGCCTCCTGAAACACATAGCCTAAAGGCCGTTTATGGGTAGGCAGAAACAGGTCGCGCTCGCTGTCCTGCCAAATACTGCCGTTGATCTCTAGGAAACCCAGCGGCGCACGTTGCAGCCCAGCGATGCAGCGCAGCAGGGTGGTTTTGCCGGAACCGGAAGGGCCGAACAACACCGTAATGCCTGTGCCGGGTAATTGTAAATCGACATCCAGTTTAAAATCGCCGTAGTCGAGTTGAAAGCGAGCTTGGATTGTGGTCATGATTATTTAAGCGGATAGGCGACGGGCTGGGTTTTCAGCACGGTATACAGCACCAGCAGTACGCTAAACGAGAACACCAGCAAGCAGCCCGCCAGCCAGTGGGCTTCGGTGTATTCCAGGGCTTCGACATGATTGTAGATTTGCACTGACACCACGCGGGTCTTGTCGGGAATATTGCCGCCGACCATCAGCACCACGCCAAATTCACCGACGGTATGGGTAAAGCCTAAAATGGACGCGGTCAGGAAGCCGGGTTTCGCCAACGGCACGACAACGCTGAAGAACGTGTCCAAAGGGCTGGCGCGCAAGGTTGCAGCGGCTTCCAAAGACTGTGCGCCGATGGAGGCGAATGAGGCTTGCAGCGGTTGCACGACAAACGGCAACGAATACAGCACCGACGCCACCACCAATCCGGGAAAGGTGAACGGCAAGGTACCCAAACCCAGCTCAGTGGTCAAGTGGCCGATAGGGCCGTTCGGGCCCATCAGCACCAGCAGATAGAAACCCAACACGGTCGGCGGCAGCACCAACGGTAAGGACACCAGCGTATTACAGATGGGTTTCCAGCGCGATGCGGTGCGGGCCAGCCACCAGGCTAATGGGGTGCCGAGCAGCAGCATTACCACCGTGGCGATACTGGCTACTTTAAATGTTAAAAGCAAGGTACCGAGATCGGAAGGGGTTAGCATAAAATGGCTCCGCTGATTGTTTTGTTGATTGCCACGCTCCAGCGTGGGAATTATTGAGAAGGCGGCGATACCGGCAACCTTGCAAGTCAGCCACAAAGTGGCCATTCGGCTTCGTTCAACATAGCTTCTTGGCCCTATTTAGGCAGACCGAAACCGTACTTTTCGATAATCGCCAGGGCAGCCTTTGATTTGAGGAAATCAACCAAAGCAATGGCAGCTGGGTTTTCGACGCCGGTTGTCAGCAACACAGCCGTTTGGCGAAATGGGCTGTGCATATGATCCGGTATGATCCAGCCGGAACCGCTGCCGATTTTTCCGGTTTCCACATTAATGACTTGCACCAATCCCACAAAACCCAGTTCGGCATTGCCGGTACTGACGAACTGGAAGGTTTGGGCGATGTTTTCGCCCATCACCAACAATGGGCGCAGTTTATCCAGCACGCCCTGATGCTTCATCACTTCTTCCGCCACCACACCGTAGGGCGCATGACTGGGATCTGCAAGGGCAATGTGTTTGAAATGACCGATTTTCAGGATTTCCCCCTGATCGTCGACGTAACCGGGTGTTGCCGACCACAACACCAGTTTGCCGATGGCGTAAACGAAATGACTGTCGGCGACGGCATGACCCGATTTTTCCAGTTCCAGCGGATATTTTTCGCTGGCCGACAAATACACTTCGAACGGTGCGCCGCTTTGGATTTGCGCGAACGCTTTGCCGGAAGAACCGAACGACAGCTTGGCGCTGTGACCGGTGGCTTTTTCGAAAGCGGCGGCGATTTCGGTCATCGGCTTAGTGAAATCGGCTGCGACGGCGACCAATACGGTCGCGGCCCAACCTGTTTGGCTTGACAGCAATAGCGCTAGGATTATGATCGGACGGAAAAAGGTGGTTTTTAACATGAGCTATCTCCAAAAGTGAGAGGCGGCGGTCAGGGTTTCCGGCCTCCATTCATCCTGAGTCCTTCGGCCTTTGAGCTTGAGTATTTCAGTTACCCACTTAGGTAACTCGCAAAAAATAAACCACCTATCGTGAAGCTAATCAATAACGCTTCTTGAGAACCAAGGCGGTACGGTAAGCGAGTTAGACCTTCCAGGTTTTAAAAACCTGGAAGGTCTCGTGTGTAGATTATTTCTTGCGAGTTACCTTAAGGCGGGACAGTTTAAGTGGGTAGCCAGTATTTCCTGCTCTAACTCATCCATGCGTTTTTTGCTCCCACACAAGTAATTCCAATAGCACCTCAACTAGCGGTGTGCGGTCTGCGTCACTGAGCTGAGGTCATGCAGATATTTTAACCTGATTTCTACGCGTTTACCTGTGAGTAATGAGAAGTTACGGAAATTAGAGTCCAACCCCATTTCTTTTTTGATGCTTGTTTATATAGAGCAGGAGTAGCCGATAGGGTTAACTATAGACTTTCAGATAAGTCTGGCACTGGCAACCCTTGAAGGAGGAGAGCTTGAGTTCAAAACTGTGGAAATTATTTATCTGAGAAACCATATGTGGTTTTCCAACAAGGGTGCAAAACAACATTCAGTGGTTGTTTTGCACCCACTCGATACCTTATTTTTATCCATGCAACAAAATGTAGCATTTAAAATCATTAGCTTATAAAAATAAATCAGCTTGGCATGATAATCGCTTATAGTCTAGTAAGAACCTTTTTATCATTACGAGGATTTGTATGAGTGAACCATCTCTGCCAGCGTTACCCAAGTCCGGTCTAGCCGGTTTAAAAGAAAACTGGCGTAGCGATTTGCTGTCCGGTTTCCTGGTTTTTCTTATTGCCTTGCCGCTGTGCCTGGGTATCTCGATGGCTTCCGGTTTTCCGCCGTCGGCCGGCATTATCACGGCTATTATCGGCGGGGTGCTGGTTTCGCGTGTCAGCGGGTCATTTGTAACCATTAATGGCCCGGCTGCCGGGTTGATCGTGGTGGTTTTGGGTGCGGTACAATCTTTGGGTGAAGGCGATGCGCTGGCCGGTTACCGCTATACGCTGGCTGCCATTGTCGCTGCCAGTGTGTTACAGATTTTGATGGGGTTTTTTAAGGCTGGCCGGCTCAGTTCGTTTTTTCCGACATCGGTGGTGCGTGGCATGTTGGCGGCTATCGGCATTATTATCATGGCCAAACAAATCAACGTGATGCTGGGCACTACGCCGGAGAAAGACAGCAGTCTGTTTTCGACGATCGCGCAGATTCCGCATAGTATTATCAATCTTAATCCGGAAATTGCCGTTATTGGTGTTTCAGGATTGGTGATATTGGTAGCCTGGTCGATTATAAAAAATCCAACCTTAAAGATGATCCCTGCCCCTCTTATCGTGGTGTTGGTGGGTATGGGTTTGGCCCAGTATTTTGATCTGGAGCATGACCATGAACGTATGTATCTGTTTCTGCCGGATGCCCACTTTTTATCGCATCACGAGGCAACCGTCGGGCCGAAATTCCTGGTCGCGATTTCCGAGAATTTCATGTCCGGCTTTTATTTTCCAGACTTTTCAAAATGGCTGAGCCTAGAGTTTTGGGTAGCCGTGCTGAGCATTTGTCTGGTGGGCAGTCTTGAGAGTCTACTCAGTGCGATGGCGGTAGACAAGCTGGACCCCTATAAACGCCATTCGAATCTCGACCGTGATTTAACAGCGGTGGGCGCAGGCAATTTGGTTGCCGGTTTAATCGGTGGCTTGCCGATGATTGCCGAAATCGTGCGGAGTTCGGCCAACATCAATAATGGCGCAAAGACCAGCTGGGCCAATTTTTTTCATGGCGTATTTTTGTTGTTGTTTGTGGTGCTGTTTCCGCGCCTAATTAACAGTATCCCCCTAGCTGCGTTGGCTGCGTTGCTGGTATATACCGGATTTCGCCTGGCCTCGCCTAAAGAATTTGCCAATGTCATGGGCGTCGGTAAAGATCAGTTATTTATATTCGTAGTCACCATTATCGGCGTGCTGGCGACCGATTTATTGGTCGGTGTCGGCATCGGTATTTTAACCGATTTTACTATCCACATGCTGCGCGGCGTACGTCTGAATAATTTATTTAAAATTCACTTTATTATTGAAGAAAAGGGGAGCGATACTTTAGTGGTCTCGATAGTCGGCTCGGCGATTTTCTCCAACTATATGCCCTTAAAAGCGGCATTGGCTAATCTTGAACCCGGCAAGACGGTGATGTTTCAATTGAACAATGCCTATCTGATCGACCATACCGTGATGGAGTTTTTTCATGATTTTCAGCATAACTATGAAGGACAGGGCGGGCAATGCAAGTTTTACGGCATGGAATATCACGACACTTTTTCGGAACACCCTTTGGCGGTGCGCAGGATGAAAACAAACAACATGAGCCGTCGTAAAAGTGATCATTACGGCGTGTAAATAATGAATAAAAAGTTGTTTAACAATCTGTAGGAGCGGCTTCGCCTAAAAGCGGCTACCAACAGTAGGCGCTTTTAGGCGAAGCCGCTCCTACATCAGTGTTTTGTTAAAACAGTTATGAACACCTACTTAGCTAGGCAGGACGGTAATGGGTCGAATTTGGCTTGGATATTCATGCCGAATTACAGATTTAACCCACTATCCACCAGCTTAATACGCATGGATAAATCAACAGCCCTAACATGCTTGGTTAATGCGCCAATAGAAATGTAATCGACGCCGGTTTCGGCAATCATTCGGATATTATCCAGATCGATATTGCCAGATGCCTCAAGCTCTATGTCGGTGTTTAATTTTACCGCCGCCGCCAACTCTTCAAGACTGAAATTGTCCAGCATGATCCGGTCAGGCTTTGCGACGAGTGCTTCCATGAATTCTTGCATGGATTCGACCTCCACTTCCACAGGAACCGAAGTCAACTCACGCGCTGATCGGATTGCCTGAGTTATGGAACCTGCGGCTATAATGTGATTTTCCTTAATCAAGACCCCGTCGTATAAGCCGATCCGATGGTTATGACAACCGCCGCAGGCTACCGCATATTTTTGTGCATTCCTCAGACCCGGAATGGTTTTGCGGGTATCCAGCACCTTACAGTTCGTGCCGGAAACCGCATCGGCATATTGTCTGGCAACCGTTGCTGTTGCCGACAAGGTTTGCAGTAAATTCAGCGCGGTACGCTCCCCGGTCAGCAAACCTCTAGCCGAACCGCTGAGTTTGCATAACAGCGTATCTCTGCCGACTGTTTCACCTTCAGCCGCTAGCCAGTTAATATTGACGTTTGCATCCAACTGCTTAAATACTGCGTCGAACCATGCCTGACCGCAGAGCACCATGCCTTCTCGCGTAATGACTTCCGCTTCAGCAGTCATGGCTTCGGGAATGATTGCTGCGGTTATATCGCCGGAACCGATGTCTTCTTCGAGAAAAGATTTTACCTCTACCCTATTCAATTGATCACTAATTAACTTTTTCAAATCCGTGTCCACTGTTTCGCCGTTTTCAAATAGCAATCGAGAACGATAAGCATCGCAATATTCAAAATTTTTTAGTTTCATGATTTATTCCAATGGTTGAAGTCTATGAAAATTCTGCGTGTTCCACATCTCGATGAGTTCTGCTTGATGAACTTCCGCCCATTCGCGTATTAATTGCCGACATTTTTTAGGCAACGAAGCGTCAATGATGTTCAAATTTTCTAATTCCATAACTGCCTCATGTTCACCGTAGTTAATGCGAATGTGATGCAGTGGATGTTCACGATCAATCAAATACATTCGGATTATGATCCCGTAAAATCTACAAATTTCTGGCATAACTTTTCTCCGTTATAAATACTGCTTCAAAACCGCTGCTTTCCTGCTCGCCGATTCATTAATCACTTTTTGAGTTCTCAACTTTCCAGCCTCGGGTACGCTGTGCGTACCTTTTTTAAGTCATGCCGCTTAATCCCAATAAGGTACGCACAGCGTACCCTACCGGGCTTAAAGTAAAACGGATAACATCCCTTGAAGGGATGTTATCCGTAAAGTCACTATTTGAGCGGCATCCACTTTGACTCCGCTCAGTAATCGGCTCAAATCAACAGCATTATCAATTATTCACCCCGCTCAAACAAATGATAACCAACCTCGCCCGCGCTTTTTCTTTTCAGCTGACGCCAGTTTTCGGGCATTCCTAAAAAATCGAAATTACGTTCGGTTTCCACATAAATCTTGGCCCGTTTAGCCAGCCAACCGTTATCTTCCAACAGTTGGCAGGTTTGGACGACCAGACCTAAGCCGAACGGCGGATCGAGAAACACTACGTCAAAGACTTGGGTCTCGCCTGACAGATAACGCAATACATCGCTTTGTACGATGTTTATTGAATTAGCAGACAGCGCAAGCACATTGTCTTTTAAACAGCGGCAGGCCTGGATATTGTTTTCCACCAGGACGACCGATTTGGCGCCACGGGAGGCGGCTTCAAAGCCCAAAGCGCCGCTGCCGGAATACAAATCCAAACACTGTTTGCCAGCAATTTCATACTGCAACCAGTTGAACAAAGTTTCCCTGACTCTGGCGGGCGTGGGCCTTAATCCCGGCGCATCGACAAAGCTTATTTGCCGACTGCGCCAATCCCCGCCGATGATTCTGAGCTTATTGTTCATGCTTCTTGTCGCTCCCGCCTACCGTGATGGTTTGCATTAACTGCGGATCAACGCGCCGCTTAAAAGTCTCTTTTATTGAGGCTACCGTTACTTTATCGACGTTTTGCTGGAACGTATCCAGATAATCCAACGGCATTTCATAAAAACCGATCATCGACACGTAACTGGCCAGTTTTTTGTTGGTATCGAAACGCATCGCAAATCCGCCGGTGATATTTTTCTTGGCGGCAATCAGCTCGGCTTCCGTCGGTCCCTGCGCGATAAAATCAGCCAGAGTTTTATTGAGCACGTCCAACGCTTGCCCGGTCTGGTCATTACGGGTTTGCAGGCTGATCGTAAACGGCCCTTTTCTGAACATCGGCGCAAAAGAACTGCTCGCGCTATAAGCCAGCCCGCGTTTTTCCCTGACTTGTTCAAACAGCTTGGAAACCAGTCCGCCGCCGCCCAGAATATGGTTGCCGACATACAGGGTAAAGTAATCGGGATCTTTGCGGTAAGTACCGGGCATCCCGACCAGCACATGGGTTTGTGAGGATGGAAAGTCGATATGCTGTTTACCTGCCTTTACCGGCATGACCACTTCCGGCACCGGTTCCGGCTTTTGACCTACCGGCAAACCTGAGACCAAAGTTTCGGCGGTGTGTTCGGCCTGCTGCCGGGACAAGTCGCCGACAATCACCACCATCGCATTGGCGGCGACATAATATTTCTGATAAAAATTGCGCAGATCCGCCGACTCAAAACCGGACACTGTGACGATCTCCCCAGAAGCCGGATGGCCGTAAGGATGATCGCCGTATAAGGCTTTATAATAGGCAATGCTGGCTAACTCGGCGGGCGATTCCTCCTGTTGTTTTAAACCGGCCAAGGTGCGGTTTTTTTCCCGTTGAAAATCGGCTTCGTTAAAATTGGGCTGGGTCAAAATGACTTGCATAGTCTCCAGCGCTTTATCGAATAGGGGTTTATCCGTTAAGGTGCGCAATGATACCGCTGCCATATCGTTAGAAATACTGGAGCCGAATTGCGCACCGACACTTTCAAAGCGCTGGGCAATTTCATCGGCATTCCACTGCCCTGCCCCAGTATCGAGCAACCCAGACGTCAATGCCGACAAGCCAAACTGGTAGCCGTCACGCGCACTGCCTGCGTCAAAGGCCACTTGTATATCCACCATCGGCAGGCCTTCGGTCTGCACATAATAAACCCGACTACCCTGCGGCGTTTGCCAGTGTTCGATTTTTGCAGCGGCCTGAGTTGGGCTGAAAAAAGCCGTGAGCCATACCAACAACATAACGTGATTTATCGTTCCCACGCTCCAGCGTGGGAATGCAGTGCCAGACGCTCCAGCGTCCCGCAACGCTGGAGCGTTGCTGACTGAGTTCCCACGCTGGAGCGTGGGAACTATGGGTGATGTAAAACTTAACCGATCGATACGCATTATCTAACTCCTTTTTGAATTTTAGTGTCGCTGATGTTGCCGGTGATCGGCAAAGGCTCCAGATAAGCGACACTCAAGTTGTCTTCGATTAAATAGTGTCGCGCCACATCACGCACCTGTTCTGCGGTGACCTGGTTAACCTTACCGACATATTCATCGACGACTTTCCAGCCTAGACCGACCGTCTCCAGCATACCTAACTGCATAGCCTGATAAAAACCGGAATCCCGCTCGTAAACCGCCTTGGCCAAAACCTGCGCCTTAATGCGCTGCAACTCATCATCATCGACCAGCTTGATTTGCAGTTTGGTGATCTCGTCCTTTAATGCAGACTCCAATTCCCAGACGGTTTTGCCTTCGGCGGGAGTGGCTTCCAACGTAAACAATTCCGGCAATCTTGAGGTCAAACTATAACTGGCACCGACAGAAACGGCGATTTGCTTGCCACGCACCAACCCTGAACTCAATCTGGCGCTGTTGCCGCCATCCAACACGCCGGCCAGGACTTCCAGCGCATAGGCTTCCCACTCATGTTCCGCCGATTTCAATACCGGCACCTTATAGCCCATAACCAGATAGGGCAGTTTTGCCGGTAGTTTAACGGTCATCTTCCGAACACCCAGCTGTTCGACTTCCGCCTGCGGCTTTATCGTTTCCAGTTTGCTGGGTTTAAGATCGGCAAAGTATTTTTCCGCCAGCGCGAAAACCGCTTTAGGCTGCACATCGCCGACCACCACCAGCGTCGCATTATTGGGCGCATACCAACGTTGATACCAGGCTTGCAGATCCTCAACCTTATAGTTTGCAATATCGGACGGCCAGCCGATCACAGGATTTTTATACGGGCTATTGGTAAAAGCCATCGCATTAAAATGTTCCTGCATTTTCGCCTGCGGATTATCATCGGTGCGCATCCTTCGCTCTTCGGTCACCACCTGCAACTCTTTTTTCAACTCGTCGGCCAACAGATGCAGGTTGCGCATTCTGTCGGCTTCCAGTTCAAAACTGACCGCCAATCTGGACGCCTCCATAGTTTGAAAATAAGCCGTGTAATCGGTGCCGGTAAAGGCATTTTCCTCGCCGCCGTTTTCGGCGACGATACGGGAAAACTCACCGGCGGCATGTTTATCCGTCCCTTTAAACATCATGTGTTCCAGCATGTGGGAAATGCCGGTCATGCCATTAGGCTCATAACTTGAGCCGACCTTATACCAAACTTGGGACACCGCAATCGGAGACCGGTGATCTTCCTTAACCAGCACCTTTAAACCGTTGCCCAGCACATGCTCGGACACCTTAGTCGCGGCATCGCTGGCAAAAACCGGTAGCCACAGTAATGCGGCGCATAGTAATCGATTATTCATAAACTCCCTCTTGGGTTAATGTTAAAGTATTTTTTAAATAGGCTTACTAATAGTCGTATTGTCCACGAAAATCACGAAAAACACGAAAAAGCTTTATAGCGCACAACCCGCTTGATCGGTCAGGGAGACGGGATAAAATGCACAAGTTGTTTCATGCCTGTTCCTAAGCATTGACAAAGCCAGTGTTTTTAACCATTCTGAATAAAGGAGGTTACATTTATGCATATTTCATTAACACCCGAACTCGACAATATTATCAAGGAAAAGCTCACGTCCGGACTTTATAAAAATGCCAGCGAAGTCGTTCGCGAAGCGTTGCGGCTCATGAAAACCAATGAAGAACTGATCTATCAAATGAAGTTGGATAACTTACGATCGAAACTCGCCCAGGGTGAACGTGATTTGGAATCAGGTCGTTATACGGAATTGGCACAGAAAGAAATGGGATCCTTTTTCCAGGCAGTAAAAAATAAAGCACTCAACAGCATCAAACAGGGAAACCAGTAAAATGTTAAAGATCAGACTGGCTTTAACAGCAGAAAACGATCTTGAAAACATCTGGATTTATACGGCTACCGAATGGAGCAAAGGGCAGGCGGACAAATACCTGGGGCTGATCGAACAGGGATTCTTGCAGATTATTAAAAACCCTTGCCTTGGAAAAGTTAGGCCGGACATCAAAATAGACTACCGAGCACTGCAAATCCAAAAGCACCTTATTTTTTATCGCCTGGGAACCGAGCACATCGATATTTTGGGTGTACCGCATATTCGCATGGATGCAAAAAGGCACTTTGAAAGCGACTGACTTTAATGGCAAAACTGCGACGTTACGGTGCCAACGCTGAATTAGATAAATCCCCTTATACACATCAACCAAACCCAAGGACACCCCATGTCAGAGCTTAAAATTTATGACATAAAGCCGGAAATAGCGGTCAAAGCGCACATTACCGCTGAAACCTATAAAACATTGTACCAGCGCTCCATCGCCGAGCCGGAAGCGTTTTGGGCCGAACAAGCAAAGCTGTTTCTGGACTGGAGCAAGCCTTGGGATAAGGTCATGGACTGCGACTTCAACACCGGCCAACTCCGCTGGTTCGAGGGCGGCAAGCTCAACGTCAGCGTCAACTGCGTAGATAGGCACCTTGCCACACGCGCAGATCAAGTCGCCATTATCTGGGAAGGCGACAATCCGGCGCAGGATCACAAAATCACTTATCGACAACTACATGAACAAGTCTGCAAATTTGCCAATGTCTTAAAAACCCTAGGCGTCAAAAAAGGCGACCGCGTTTGCATCTATCTGCCGATGATTAGCGAGGCTGCAGCCGTGATGCTGGCCTGCACCCGCATCGGCGCGGTGCATTCGATTGTGTTCGGCGGCTTTTCCGCCGAGTCGTTAAAAGACCGGATTTTGGATGCGGATTGCCGATTTTTGGTCTGCGCAGATGAAGGCCATCGCGGCGGCAAGATCGTACCCATTAAAGCCAACGCCGATGAAGCTGCGGCCGCCTGCCCCGGCCTTGAAAAAGTCATCGTCATAAAAAACACCGGCAATCCTGTGGACTGGCACGATCAGCGCGATGTCTGGTATCACGAAGCCATGGCGACCGCTTCACCCGACTGCCCGGCCGAAGACATGGATGCAGAAGACCCTTTGTTTATCCTGTACACCTCAGGTGCCACCGGCAAACCTAAAGGGGTTTTGCACACCACCGGTGGTTACTTGTTGTTCGCGGCGATGACCCACAAATACGTGTTCGATTACCACGCCGGCGACATTTACTGGTGTACCGCCGACATCGGCTGGGTCACCGGCCATTCCTACATGATCTACGGCCCGTTATGCAACGGCGCGACCACCTTGATGTTTGAAGGCGTACCGACTTATCCCGATGCCAGCCGCTTTTGGCAGGTAATCGACAAGCATCAGGTCAACATCTTCTATACCGCGCCAACCGCGATCCGCGCATTGATGGCGCAGGGCGACGAGTTTGTCACGCGCAGCTCGCGGCGCAGTTTAAGGATACTCGGCAGCGTCGGCGAACCGATCAACCCGGAAGCCTGGGAATGGTATTACCATGTGGTCGGCGATGGCCGTTGCCCGATCGTCGATACCTGGTGGCAAACCGAAACCGGCGGCATCATGATCACCCCGTTGCCCGGCGCAATCGCCTTAAAACCGGGTTCCGCCACCCTGCCGTTCTTCGGCGTCAAGCCCGAAATCATGGACAACTCCGGGCAAATCATGGAAGGCGTGGCCGAAGGCATTTTAGTCATCAGCCGCTCCTGGCCGGGACAAGCGCGTAGCCTTTACGGCAATCATCAGCGTTTTATCGACACCTATTTTAAAAACTACCCCGGCTATTTTTTTACCGGCGATGGCGCGCGCCGCGACCGGGACGGCTATTTCTGGATTACCGGACGAGTTGACGATGTGATCAATGTCTCCGGCCACCGCATGGGTACAGCAGAAATCGAAAGCGCACTGGTGCTGCACGAACATGTCGCCGAAGCGGCGGTGGTCGGCTATCCGCATGACATTAAGGGGCAAGGCATCTACGCCTATGTGACCTTGAATGTCGGCATCGAACCTTCCGAACAACTGCGCCAAGAGTTAATCGAGCTGGTCAGAAAAGAAATCGGCCCGATAGCCCACCCGGACATTATCCAGTGGGCGCCGGGCTTACCCAAAACTCGATCCGGCAAAATCATGCGCCGTATTTTGCGTAAAGTGGCCGCCAATGAGATCGACAGCTTAGGCGACACTTCCACGTTGGCCGACCCGGCCGTGGTTGACGATATTATTGCGCATCGGGCTAATAAATAATCCTCCTGCACACCACTTGTGTGTTTTGATGCAGGGACGGGATTCTAAATCCAGCCCCTGCGATAGCGCCCAAAACTCCCCAGCTCTTCACAAAACAACACATGGACATCATCTTTAAAGAATACGGCCGGGTTGTCTGGCAGAAAAAATGGTTTTTCCTGCTGGCTTTGACGGCTTTAGCTTCAGCCATGACCCTGGATTTATCCGCGCCGGTTTATTACCAAAACATTGCCAACGGGCTGGCCGCGCCCTATTCGGACGAAACGCTGGCACTGTTGCTGGACAATCTAAAACAGCTCGGAATGATTTTTGCAGGCATCTGGCTGTCATGGCGCTTGCTTGAAATCGCCATTGTCCCACTCGATGGCGGCGGTGTTAATCTGCTGGAAAAACGCTGTTTCGAGGTGCTTAAAAAACAAAAATACGCTTTTTTCGAAAACAGCTTTTCCGGTAGTTTAATTAAGCAAGCCAACCGCTTCTCTCGCTCTTTTGAAATCATTATGGACTGGTTCCTGTTCCATTTTTTCATGAACATTGTGGCCATAGGCATCGCATTTGTAATTTTCTACCGGCAACAGCAAGAATTCGCCTGCTATTTTCTGGCCTGGGTCGCGCTCTTTGTCACTTGGAATGTCGCTTTTTCGATATGGAAACTGCGTTTTGACAAAGCCGTCGCCATGGCCGACTCAGAAGTCGGCGGCGTCTATTCGGATGCGGTCAGCAATATTTTCATCGTCAAAAGCTTTGCGATGGAAGCCAGCGAACAAGCGCGGATCAATCAAGCATCGAATCTGGTTTACCGGAAGAAAAAAATCGCCTGGATATGGATGTTTTTCTCGTTTGCCGTGCAAGGCTTGATGACCTTCGGCATTGAATTGCTGCTGGTTTATTTGATGATCCAAAAGTGGAAAACCGGCAACTTTCAGGTCGGCGAGTTTGTGTTATTTCAATCGATCATGATCATACTGATCCAGCGCTTATGGGAATTTGGCCGTAATTTCAGGAGCTTAAGCACCGCCCTGGCCGATGCCTCCGAAATGGCCGAAGTTTTCCGGCAGGAAGATATTGAGGTCGATGAAGACCACGCCCAAGCGCTGACCATCGTCCACGGCGCGATCGACTTTAACAATGTTTACTTCACCTATAATGAAGAAAACCTGCGTCAAACCCAACTATTTGAAAACTTCACCCTAAACATCAAAGCCGGTGAAAAAGTCGCCTTGGTGGGCCAATCCGGCTCCGGAAAATCGTCGTTAACCAAACTGTTATTTCGCTTTCTCGACCCCCAACAAGGCAGCATAAGCTTTGACGGAGTGGATGCCAAAGCCTTTACGCTGAATTCATTACGGCAACAAATATCCTTGGTGCCCCAACAGCCGGATTTATTTCATCGCTCGATACGCGACAACATCACACTGGGCGCAGATATTTCTGATGCACGGCTGATCGATGTCGCCGAAAAATCCCACTGCCTCGAGTTTATCAAACAGCTACCGGAACAATTCGACACCCTGGTCGGCGAGCGCGGCGTCAAACTGTCCGGCGGCGAAAGGCAACGCATCGCCATTGCCCGTGCATTTTTGGAAGATGCGCCGATCGTGGTGCTGGATGAAGCTACCAGCGCGCTGGATTCTCTGACCGAAAAACAGATTCAAACCGCTATTTTCGAGCTGATTAAACATAAAACAACCCTGGTCATCGCTCATCGCCTTTCTACCATTTTAACTATGGATCGCATTGTCGTACTGGAAAAAGGCAAAATCATAGAACAAGGCACGCATCAGCAATTGCTTGCTAAACAGGGCAAATATTACGCCATGTGGCAACATCAAAGCGGTGATTTTCTGCTTGAGTAGAAACCATTGCGAGCTTCACCATTGTTTTTATTTTCTCGCTAAAACACTATATACTGTGCTGCTCTAAAAAAAAATCACTATATATCGATTATCAGCCCTAAACAGGCTAGTCTTTAATTTCCACTGCTAACAGGGACACTCCAATGCCAGCAAAGCTACATGTCATCCCAAACACCGTGACCGAAATACCTTTTCAAGACGCGTCAATGGATATTTGGGATACCAAATATCGTTTAAAAACCAAAGATGGCGTGGCGATTGACGGCACCATCGACGAGACCTACCAACGGGTTGCCAAAGCGCTTTCCGAAGTCGAAAAAGGCAAAGCCAAGCAAGAGCAGTCTTACCAAGATTTTCTGTGGGCGTTGCGTCAAGGCGCTATTCCCGCCGGACGTATTACTTCCAATGCCGGAGCGCTGGAACACAAACCGGCCACATCGACTATTAACTGCACGGTATCGGGCACCATCGCCGATTCCATGGATGATATTCTGGGCAAGGTACATGAAGCCGGATTGACGCTAAAAGCCGGTTGCGGTATCGGTTACGAATTCTCAACCTTGCGCCCTAAAAACGCCTATGTCTCCGGTGCAGGCGCCTATACTTCGGGGCCGTTATCGTTCATGGACATCTACGACAAGATGTGTTTTACCGTGTCGTCAGCAGGCGGCAGACGCGGCGCACAAATGGCGACGTTCGATATCGGCCATCCCGATGTCGTTGA
The DNA here is from genome assembly GCA_038922535.1 of Methylobacter sp. Classification (GTDB taxonomy): domain Bacteria; phylum Pseudomonadota; class Gammaproteobacteria; order Methylococcales; family Methylomonadaceae; genus Methylobacter_A. Next base: position 23,279 of record JBCKWO010000008.1, read on the forward strand.
ATTTATCCGCGCCAAACGCGAAGACGGACGACTGCGCCAGTTCAACCTGTCGCTGTTGATCACCACCGAGTTTATGAATGCGGTAAAAAACGACCTGCCTTGGCCGTTGTCATTTCCGGTCACCGAAAAAGAAGTCAAATTGGATAATCTGGATTTGACTGACGACAAACAAATCATCTGGCGCGAACTGCCCCACATGGATGGTTATGTCGTTAACGATGACGGCCTAGTCGCCTGCCTTATTAGTAAAACCATGCCCGCACGCCGTCTGTGGGACATCATCATGAGCTCGACATACGACTACGCCGAACCCGGATTCATCCTGATCGACAAGGTCAACGAGATGAATAACAACTGGTTTTGCGAGAAAATCCGCGCGACAAATCCTTGTGGAGAGCAACCGTTACCGCCTTACGGCAGCTGCCTGTTAGGCTCGATCAACCTGACCCGGTTCGTTAAAAAACCGTTCACCGGCGACGCGCATTTCGACTGGGACAATTACCGTAAAACCATCAACATTTTCACCCGGATGTTAGACAACGTAGTCGAAATCAACGGCCTGCCCCTGGCCCAGCAACGCGAAGAAATTGTCAGTAAACGTCGCCACGGCATGGGTTATCTGGGTTTGGGCTCGACCGTCACCATGATGGGCATGCGCTACGGCGACGAACAATCGCTGCAATTCACCGAAGAAGTCACCAAGGTGCTGGCCGTGGAAGGCTGGAAAGCGGGGCTTGCGTTGGCCAAAGAAAAAGGCCCGGCTCCGATCATGGAACAAATATTTACGGTGACCGGCGCTTTGCTGCATAAACGTCCCGAAATGGTTGCGGATGGTTATAAAGTCGGCGACCAGGTGACCGGCAAACTGCTGCATAGCAAATACAGCCGCTACATGCAGCAACTGGGCAGAGAAGAACCTGAACTGGTCGCCGCGCTGATCGAAACCGGCGCGCGCTTTACCCATCACAGCTCCATCGCGCCGACCGGCACCATTTCGCTGTCGCTGGCCAACAATGCCAGCAACGGCATAGAGCCGAGCTTTGCGCATCATTATTCACGCAACGTGATCCGTGCGGGTAAAAAATCCAAAGAAAAGATCGACGTATTTTCCTTTGAGCTGTTGGCTTACCGGGAAATGATCAACCCGAATGCCATGCCTTATAGTGAAGAACCTGAGCAGAAATTGCCGGACTACTTTATCGCAGCCGATGATGTTACGCCCAAGCAGCATGTTGATGTCCAGGCCGCCGCGCAAAAATGGATAGATTCTTCCATCTCCAAAACCGCTAACGTGCCCACTGACTTTCCTTACGAAGATTTCAAGTCTATTTATCAATATGCCTACGACAAAGGCCTGAAAGGCTGTACCACATTCCGCTTTAATCCTGAAGTTTTTCAAGGCGTATTGGTCAAAGAATCCGACCTGGAAAACACCATTTACCAGTTCACGCTGGAAGACGGCCACGTCGTGGAATTTAAAGGCAACGAAGACGTCGACTACGACGGCGAAATCCACAGCGCCGCCAACCTATTTGACGCTTTGAAAGAAGGCTACTACGGAAAGTTTTAATATAAGCCGGGTTGGGGTGACAATAGGCACCCCAACCCGCCGATCTGGACATCAAATCCTACTTCGACCTCAATCAATCAGCACCGACCCAATATACATGAACACAACTACAGTCAATTCCTTAGACAGGCACTACTTAAGCAGCATATCCGCATTAAAAAAAGAAATAAAAGCACGCGGACTTTATAAAAAAGACACTAAAATCGTTTTATTGCACCTGTGTTTACATTTAATCTGCACCACCGCAGGAATCGTTTTATTTATAGCATCTTCCCAGCTATGGCTGACTCTTTTAGCCACTGTTTTATTGCTTTTCGGATTATTAGGGATAGGCACCCACACCCATAATTCGGCACACTATGCGAGCACCAACAGCAAGAAACTGGATGATGTTTTAGCTTATGTGGGCAATGTCGTCATATTAGGTTTCTCACTAAATTATTGGCAATATAAACATAATATTGTTCATCATAAAAACCCCAACATCGTTGGACTAGATAACGACTTTGATTTTGCCCCCCTGTTTTCAGTCATCAAAGACGAAAAAGAAAATGCACGGGGGTTCCATGGATTCTATTACCGATACATCCAAGGGATTGTATTCCCGATTGCGATTGGCTTTCTTGCGTTCGACATACAGCGCCAGGGACTCGGTTATCTATTGGGTCAGATGAAAAAAGATATAACGAATATAAGATATATTATTGATTTAGGCTGCCACATTATTCATATTACTTTATGGATAGGCTTGCCTAGTATCTGGTTTGAAATATCCGATGTATTGCTGTTTTACCTGTTGAGAAACATGCTGTTATCCTATGCCTTATTCTTTTCTCTAGGTGCCTCGCATTTAGTTCCGGAAGCGGTGTTTGCCGCCAACGATCAAAGTTCAGCCGATTTCTTTTTAAAACAAACCGCCACCACGATTAATATCCGCACTAACCGGCTTGGCCGCTTCATTATGTCCGGATTGGATTATCAAATCGAACATCATCTGTTTGTCGGAGTGTGTTACACCAAGCTGCCGGAGTTAAGTAAACTGGTCAAAGAGTATTGCGACGTCAACGGCTACTCCCATACTACGCTCGGCATGTTGTCGGCGTGGCTAAAGGTGATAAAAGTTTTTTATACCCCCAAGCCGGTTATCGATGATCTGGAATCATCAAGGCCGCCCTCAAAAAGCGCGCCTCAGTTAGGGGTAAAGCGCAAACTCCAAGCTAACGAAGATACCCACAAAACAGCATTTAAAGACTACAAAGAAATTGAATATGATGGCGAAATACCAGCGCCGCAAACCTGTTTAATGCCTTGAAAGAAGGCTACTACGGAAAGTTTTAATCCCTAAAAAACAATAAATCATGAAGATCCAAAAGATTTTTTCAATAAATAACTAACCATTATGGTTAATTAGAGGCTATAATTTGGCTCCCTTCAATCTTGATGCAATCCGCAACGCCGCTTTACGAAAGAATATTCGCTATAAAGGGCGTAAAGTCAGCCGCGATGTAACTAACCTTGGTTATACATTAGACGATGTGTCGAATTGTATCAGTGCGCTGACAACAATTGATTTTAACAAAACTGAATCGTATCTGGAGTCTGAAACGGTTTTTGATGTGTACATAAAAAACTTTCAACGAAAAGAACAACCAGCCGACAGAATTTACATGAAATTGCGCTTGTTAGAAGGTGGTGGTATCCAAGTCGATCAAGTTGAGATAGGTTCGTTTCATTTGTAAGGTTAATAAGAAATAACTATTTAGCTAAAAAGACTACGAAAAACATAGCGTTTCGTGGTCTTTTTTTGTAAAAAATTAAAAGTTACAGCTCTTTGTTTATTAACCGGGCTATTAGCTAATTATTCAACAATAACTCATAAAAAATATAATTTATGAACAATAAGTGTGCTGAATGCGGCTCTTCAGATTTCGAAGTCCGTATAGAACATGATGATTTTCATCGAAATAGTCAATCGTACAAGGTCGAGGTGGAGTATTCCATCTGTCGTCATTGTGGCGATGAAGTTATTTTTTCAGAGCAAATCAAACGTAATGATTGCCGAGTACGTGATGCGTGGCGAAAAATCGATGGTTTATTGGCTGCTCAAGAAATAGTTGCACTACGAAACAAGTTAAAACTTACACAACAAGATGCCGCAAAGATTTTTGGCGGCGGTCCTAATGCGTTTTCAAAATATGAACGTAGCGAGGTTATCCAAAGTATCGCAATGGACAAGTTACTGCGAGCAGCCTTAGATGTACCGGATATGTTTAATTGGCTCAAACAACGCGCAGCCTTCAATGAAAATAAATTGCCTGCGTCGAATTACGATAATGTCGTTCCGATTACCGATAAAATTACTGCCAAGTTACAAATCAAATCGCACAAACCCTTATTTTCAGAACACGACGACTACCATGAGATGACAGATTATGGATAAACAACTCATAGAGCAAACCTCAGAAAACTTGAAATTGCTGAATATTGTTTTGTATGAATCCAATTTAAAACAATTTTCAGACAGCCATGATCAAGTTCAGTTGGGACAACAAAATAAACTGGCAGTTAGAGCTGAAATAGGCGAAGCGATAAATAATAAAAATAGCCACATTAATTTTTTTAGAGTATTTGTTGATTTAGGTATTCGGGTTAATGACTTATCAAATGCAGATGATGAACCGCAATTGCTGTATCAAATTGAAGCAACATTTAAAATAGATTACGAATTAAAAAATAATATCGATGAAAAAACCTTAACGGAGTTTGCACACTCTAATGCTGTGCATAATATCTGGCCTTTTTGGCGGCAATTTGTTTTTTCTACAATAAATCAAGCTCATTTACCTTGTCCCGAAGTTCCTCTTATAAAAACCCCCTGACAATATGACCCAGAACATCAATAAAGAAGCACTGCCTTCAGAACAAGGCTCAACAACAATGATTGAGGCGAAAGACATGACCCACAAAATCAACAAAAAAATCATCAGCTACAAAGTCCTGACCAAAGATAACGTCGAACCGATTAAGCAGGAACAAGAGCAGCCGCCATCGCTGGAAAGCATGAACGAAAACCTCGCGCGCCCTGAAGTGCTGCTCGGCTCCACCTACAAAATCAAAACCCCGCAGTCGGAACATGCGCTGTATATCACCATCAACGACATGATCCTCAATCAGGGCACCGTTCACGAAGAGCGCCGTCCTTACGAAATCTTCATCAACTCCAAAAACATGGAGCATTTCCAGTGGGTGCTGGCGCTGACTCGGCTTATCTCGGCGGTATTTCGCAAAGGCGGCGACGCCTGCTTCCTGGTCGAAGAAATGAAAGCGGTGTTCGACCCGCACGGCGGCTATTTTAAAAAAGGCGGTGTATTCATGCCGTCGCTGGTCGCCGAAATCGGCTGCGCGATCGAATCGCATTTGAAACACATCGGCATGATCAAGCCGGAAGCGATGACCGACCACCAAAAAAAGTTTCTCGACGAAAAACGCCGCGAGTTTGAAGCCCAGCACGGCGAATCCGACGGGCAGTCGTTCCCCGAAAAAGCCGTGCTCTGCAACAAGTGCAGCACCAAGGCGATGGTGTTGATGGATGGGTGTATGACGTGTTTGAATTGTGGGGAAAGTAAGTGTGGGTGATGGGGTTGCTTGAAGCGGGGATAGTCGGTGTAAAAATCATTGTCCAAAATAGTTTGCTATCCAAGAATAAACACCATAGGCTCATTCATAATATAAATAGGTGTACAGAATATACACCTATTTCTGAGCTTTATTAGGCACCTATTTAGGTGTCTACTTAACGTTAGGAGATAAAAAATGAAAATTATTTTAGTAATTATATTAGCAACTTTATTGGCAGGCTGTGCTGGTTCAGCACGGCCTAATTTTTATCGCGGTCATTATTATATGAGCGGAGATAGTAACTGTAGGTACTCAAGCGAAAGAACAGATACTTCCATTAATTGTTTCAATTCTGATAAGGAGCCAACAGGGTATAGAGATGCGATGACTGACCAAGAGTTGCAAATGTATCAGCACAACCAACAAATGGAACAACAGCAAAATAAAACTACAAATACAAACTGCTATAGAACTTATGGTGGAGGAATGAACTGCACAACATATTGAAAAGAGCAGGCTTTTTGTTTAACCAAATGGGAAAAACTTATGGGTGATGCAGCAGTAGGATTTACAGGCGTAATTGTAGGGGCATTAATAACTGGACTTATTACATATTTTCAAAGTAAGCACTCAATTGATTTTGCTAAACAAGAAAAGAAAAAAGAACTATTGTTAATGAAATATGAGTGTATGTATAAAGACCTTGATAATTATTATGAATATGCACAAGAAATATCACTTTTAACTATAACCTCAATTGATTCCAATCTTGATATTAAAAAATTAAAGGCAAACTTAAACAACAATGATTTCATTATGTATTCTATGTTTTACACACCGGAATTATCAGTCCAAATGAAAGAGTTATCTGGCAAGTTGGGTGGCGTTATAAAATCATTAAGTGAGCTTATAATAAAATCTGAGAGTAATCGGAATGAAAAAGAAAAACTGATTGGTTCAGTGGTTATTTCTTCATTAGAGCTTGAAGATAAAGTAAAAAACATTCAACAAGAACTAGCAAAAATGGCTCATCAGTTAATAAGCACCTAACAAAAATAGCGAGGGGTCAAAAAAAACGATGGGGTCAGTTCTAACATTCCAACATCAGCCTAACCCGGCATTCGAGCGGGACGCCGCAAAAGCGCGGCGCCCCTCAATTTTACGTTAGAGCGCAACCAAAATGGAATACTTGTCGCTGTTCAGAATGCCAACCCCAATGAAGATTACAGGGCGTTCTTCAAGCATTACGAACGCTTTTATCAATTCGATAATTCCGGTCGTACTGCCCAGAGCGGAAGAAGTAAAGCGAGCCTTGGAAATTCTCGGAATGCCCCCCCCGACACTTTTCAATGCGCATACTGTGGCAGCGTTGCTTCGGAATGGGATCACCTCCGCCCGCTCGTCAAAGACAAGAAGCCAACTGGGTATATCTCGGAAATCCACAACCTCGTGCCTTCTTGTGGGAAGTGCAATCAGTCAAAGGGCAACAAGGAATGGAAAACATGGATGCTCAGCACCGCGAAACTATCTCCAACAACACGCGGCATCAAAGATATTCCAGAACGAGTCAACCGTCTGGATGCTTACGAAAATTCCAAGGCTCCGACAAAAATGGATTTTTCGGCCATCGTGGGGCAGGATGTTTGGGCGCAGCACCAAAACAATCTGGAGCGGGTGCAGTCCCTCATGCGTGAGTCTCAGGAACTCGCTGCAAAAATCAATCTCAAGGTGGCAAGTGCGTACAATGCGCTCTAACCCTGCGTTCAAGCGGGACGCCGCAAAAGCGCGGCGCCCCTTAACTTTACGTTAGATGCCTCACATACCACATTTCGGAGGATAAACATGACACAAAACCTAGTTAACGAATGGAGAGAAGCTGGGGTTCAGGAAGGAGACGTTCTGCTTGTACACAGCAGTATCAAACGGACTCTCAGGCGTTATCTGAAACAGCACATAAACATCACACCGCAAGATATTTTGGAATCATTTATAAATGCAGTCGGCCCGTCAGGGACGTTATTATTGCCGCTCTATAATTTTGATTTTACTAATGGAGTGCCTTTTGATATTCGCAATACATCATCTCATATGGGAGTACTTACAGAAACTGGACGCCTGCATCCATTGGCCATGAGAACAGGCCACCCAATTTATTCATTTGCTGTAATTGGGTTTGAGGCAGAAAGATTCAAAGGGATTAACAATTTTAGTGGCTATGGTATCGATTCGCCATTTGCCATGCTTCGAGAGATGGATGGAAAAATCGCAGTTCTAGATCTGCCTGATCAGAACAGTATGACGTTCTATCATTATGTGGAAGAGATGAATGAGGTAGATTATCGCTACCACAAAACATTTACCGGAAATTACACTGATACATCAGGCATTACAGAATCAAAGAGCTATGGATTGTTTGTCCGAAATATTGAAAATAGGGTTTTAACACATGTAGATCCAGCGGGGGAGTTAATGTGGAAAGAGGGTCTCTATTCCGGTCAAAAACCAAATGAAGGATGCGGATTAAGAACTATTTCTGCCCGAAAAATGTATGATTTTGTTTCGAATATCATTGCGTCGGGCAAGGCAAAAAACATTCTGTATCGCATCGAAGGAGAAGACAATGTCTAATTTGGGTGCAGAAATGCACGAACTGTGTCAAGAGCTTTTTCCTATATGCCGAAGCATTACAGGCAATGGCTTTCGTCAGTCGTTGGCCATTTTAAGCAAATATGTACCAAATCTAAAAACCGTGGAGGTGCCTACTGGAACAAAATGTTTTGACTGGGAAGTTCCAAGGGAATGGAATATTAAAGATGCTTACATTATCGCTCCTGACGGAAGAAAAATTTGTGATTTCAAACAATCCAACCTGCATGTAGTAGGCTACTCTGCCCCAATCGATGAGGTGATTTCTCTTGATGATTTACAAGATCATTTGTATTCGCTTCCAGATCAGCCCAACGCAATCCCTTATGTAACTTCGTACTACAAAGAGCGATGGGGTTTTTGTATCGCTCAAAGTGAAAGAGACCAGTTAGAGCCAGGTAATTACCAAGTTTATATTGATAGTGAATTAAAAAACGGCTTTCTCACCTATGGAGAGATAATCATTCCAGGTGAGTCAGATAAAGAAATATTTCTATCCAGTTACCTTTGCCATCCTTCAATGGCAAACAATGAGCTTTCCGGCCCTGTTGTTACGACGTTTCTTGCGAAGTGAATCGCAGGGATTCAGAGTCGAAAATATACATATCGCATCATCATCATTCCAGAAACAATCGGCTCAATAACTTATTTGAGCCGTCATTACAAAGAAATGAAGGACAAAATTATTGCTGGTTTTAATGTCACATGCATTGGTGATGAACGAGCTTATTCCTATTTACCTTCACGTCAGGGTGATACATTATCTGACAAGGTAGCTTTACACGTATTGAAACATTCTCAGCCTGATTTTAGAGCTTATAGTTATTTGGACAGAGGAAGCGACGAGCGTCAATATTGTAGCCCAGGAATAGACCTTCCTGTTTGTTCGATAATGAGAACTAAATATGGCTGTTACCCCGAATACCACACATCCTTAGACGATCTAAAACTTGTTACTCCGGCCGGCTTACTTGGGGGTTACGAAGTGCTGAGAAAAGCAATTGATTGTCTCGAATTTAATGAAGTTTTGCGCCCTACAGTTCGTTGTGAGCCGCAGTTAGGAAAGCGGGGCTTGTATCCAACTATCAGCACCAAGAGCAGTGGTTCCCAAGTAAGAGATATGATGAATTTCTTAGCTTATTCTGATGGCAACCTAAGTAGTCTTGAAATTGCTGAAAAGATTGGTGTTTTTCTTTTGGATATCAGAGACATCATTAAAAAATTACAAACTGAAGGCGTTCTTGAGTTGGGTGAAAAAGCATCAAAAGACATCTAACCCGGCGCTCAAGCGGGACGCTGCGCCGCAAAGCGGCACAGCGCCCCTTAGCTCTACGTTAGAAAAAAAAGCAAAAAAAAAGGGCAAGTCTTGACATCATTCATTTTCGACGCCGAAAGAAAAAGACGCACAGGGAGATAACTATTCGTCCATCACCGCTCCGATTCTTTCTTAGCGACCTTATCCCTTAAATAAACCGGCATGGCCTGTTCGACGGCAACGGCCAGCCCCAGCTCGAAACCTCTCACGCCTAGCCGTGCAATCGCACCGGCTCTGGGCAGCAGATCGGCTTGATAACGGCTGACTCGCCCTGCCAAACGAGCCGTCAATTCCTGATTGTAAACGCCCCAGCCTGAACCGATCCCCACGCCCACCCAATCAGGAAATTCAACCGAAGCAGCCGGAGTCACCGCCTCAAAGCCTATCAGTTCGGCATAGCCTAGTGCATCGCGCCGGTAAACGCCCCAGAAAATCTCGCCCATCCGCGCATCCATTGCGACAAAGGCAACGCTCTCATCATTGTGGTCGAAAAAATCCTGGGCGATAGCTGCCAAGGTGGATACAGGAACCACCGGCAGCTCTGCGCCTAAGGCGATACCCTGAATCACCCCGGTGGCGATACGCACGCCGGTGAACGAGCCAGGACCGCGACTGAACGCCAGTGCATCAAGCTGTTGCGGCTTTAAGCCCGCCTCTGACATTAATGCATCGATCATCGGCAAAATCAGCTGGGTATGCTCTTTGGGCGCCAGCTCAAAGCGCTCTTTCACCTCGCCATCAATAAACAGCGCTGCCGAGCAGGCTTCGGTCGATGTTTCTACTGCCAGTAATTTCATGGTTCGGTCTCTTCTTGGTAATTTTTTAGCAGATGGGTTAACCGCAGAACGGGCGTGCTGTGCGCGCCTTGGCTTCTAAGGCGCGCACAGCACGCCCTACAAATTTCTATCCCAAATCCGCGTTCTGTTTTTTTAGCGGTTCGTCCTTAAAAAACGCCCGTACATCCTCAATATCGCGGGTGCGCTTCATGGCCGGTACGCTGTCTAAAAATATCTGTCCGTAGGATTTCTTTAACAAGCGCGGATCGCAGACCATCAACACCCCCCGGTCGGTTACGTCGCGGATCAATCGGCCTATGCCTTGCCTTAACGCAATCACGGCAGTGGGCAGCTGATATTCAAAAAACGCGTTCCTCCCCTGCTTGGTCATCGCGTCCAAGCGCGCTTTCAACACTGGATCGCCGGGCGATGCAAACGGCAGTTTGTCGATAATGACGCAGGATAAGGCCTCGCCCCTGACATCCACGCCTTCCCAAAAACTCGAGGTGCCCAGCAACACGGCATTGCCCGCCTCTTTAAACTGCTCCAGCAACAAAGCCTTGGGACGACTGCCCTGAATCAGCAGCGGAAAATCGATTTTCTTCTCCAGCAATTCAGCCGCCTGTTTCAGTGCGCGATGACTGGTAAACAGAAAAAACGCCCTGCCTCGACTAGCCTGCAACACCGGCACGGCAAACTCGACGATGGTCGGGATAAATTCGGGATCATTGGGCTGCGGCAAGCCTTTCGGATGATAAAACAGCGATTGATGGGCATAATCGAAAGGGCTACCCCAACTTTCGCTGGCCGCATTGCTAAGCCCCAGATTGTTGGCAAAATGATCGAACTTGTTCGCCACGCTTAAGGTCGCCGAGGTGAAAATCCACGCCGCCTGATGTTGCTGCATAAAGGAACGAAATTCCGCCGCAATATCCAGCGGCGTCCGGCTTAAGGTAAAGGTGTTTTTATAGGTTTCATACCAGCGTATCCATTTGCCGCTATTATCTTCGAGAATAATTTTTAACTGTTGCACCAGTTCATCGGCGCGTTTAAAACACGAATCCAGGCCTTTGGTTTTAACCGATGCCAGCTCCAGTTGATCGGCCAAGCGCTGCAATTGGTCTTTAACCGCTAGCAGCGCCCCGGATATTTTGGGATTGTTTTCGATGTCCTGCCAATCGCCGCGTTTGAGCTCGATGCCGAACGCCAACCTCAAATCCTTAACCTCATGTTCCAGGTCTTCGCAGGCGGTGCGCAAGGCGGGTATGTCGGTGGCATCTTTGAAGTATTCCATCAACGCATCCTTAGCCAGATCGTTCAGCTGCTTGGCACTGACGCTAATGCCTAAAAAGTTGGATGCCGTGTCGGCCAGTTGATGCGCCTCGTCGATGATGACCACCTCGGCATTCGGCAACAACTCGCCGAAACCGCTGTCGCGTATCGACCAGTCTGCGCACAGCAAATGATGGTTGACCACCAGAATCTCGCATTCCTGCGCTTTCTTCCGGGCCTTGACCAAAAAGCACTCGGCATAATCCGGGCAATCCTGACCTAAGCAATTATCCAATGACGAAGTCGCCTGATACCAGACCGGGTCGGCTTCCGCCACCTCGGACATTTCCGAGGTATCACCGGTTTTGGTGCGTTTAGCCCAGGAGCTTATTTTTGCCAGCGCGACGGCATCTTCCTTGCTAAAACCTAGCGTCGATGTCAACGCGTTTTTCAGCCGATAGGTGCATAAATAGTTGCTGCGGCCTTTTAACAACGCGGCAATAAACGGGGTTTTGATCGCCTTGCGAATGACCGGCAAATCTTTGTTAAACAGCTGATCCTGAAGATTTTTAGTGCCGGTCGAAATGATGACTTTTTTGCCTGATAAAATAGCCGGTACCAAATAGGCGAAGGTCTTACCGGTTCCAGTTCCGGCTTCGGCGATTAAATGCTGGCTGGTGTCTATCGCATTGGCAATCGCCTCAGCCATTTCCAGCTGCGCCGCTCGTGGTTGATAGCCTGGGATTACCGTTGATAAGCCGCCGTCACTGCCGAAAAATTCTTCTAGTTTTGTCAATTGAGTCTCTTGCACTGTTTTTTATGTTGCTATTTTAATGCAGCCAACAAGTATCTACATAATAGTTGCCACACTAACTCTAGATTTAGCAGTTTGCTGTAAAATAACAGCCATTCAAATACCGACGCACAACAAAGAGAAGCTCATGAATGAATCGATCCCTTGCGACATTACCAAGGAAAAAGTAAACATGGAAACATCGCAAATCCCCTGGAAGGAACTGCAACGCTTTTTTGCCAGCGGCACTGCGGTGTTTGTCGCCCAGGAACTGGATTTAGTCGAGGTGGCTTACCAGTTTTCAGTCGACAATAAAGACCAGGTTGGCTTATGGATGCAAAGCAATCAACTTGCGCTGGTCTCCGACCAACAGGCCATCGACTGGTTTAAGGCCGATGCCTCCGTATGGGCGGTGGTGGTGAAACCCTGGATACTGGTTCAGAAATAAGCCAGCCGCTTTACCTTAGGTGATTCCCCGCAAAAAACATACCATTGTCTAGTTCTCACGCGCGGCGTCACTGCCATTAAGTTAAGCTAAAAATAATCAGGGTTAATGTCGTGGGCGCGAATTTATTCGCGCCGTATAAGCTTAGGAAGCGCGAATAAATTCGCGCCCACAATATATAAATCCTTATCTTAATGACAGTGACGCGCTGCGTGGGAACTAGACAACCCGACTACATCTTACCTGCCAACCGGCTCCCCCCGTAGAGACAGCTAAGGTTTGTGCCTCCCCACCCATTAAAGCAAAACTCAACAGTGGAATGCTAGCCAGAACCGGCATTGCATCAGCTAAGGATGCAAACTCTAAAGGGAAAGCTTGCTCGCCAAGATGCGGTCTGCCGATC
>JBCKWO010000009.1:0-35306 GCA_038922535.1 Methylobacter sp.
ACTGTCGACTTTAATCTGGGCAGCCATGTCTTGCCTTTAGAAAACTCAATGTACGAAGTGGCGCTCACGGTCACTATCACTGTTAAAAATGCCGACTCTACCACCTATCTTGTTGAAGTTAATCAGGCCGGCATTTTCTCTTTAGGCGGTTTCACGGACGCAGAAATGGGGCCTATGCTGGGCAGTTTCTGCCCCAACATTCTGTTTCCTTACGCGAGAGAAGCCATTTCCGACCTCGTCACCAAAGGCGGCTTTCCGCAGATGTTGTTAGCCCCGGTAAATTTTGACGCCTTATACTCTCAGCACTTACAACAAGCACAGCAAGCGCCCGGTTCCGACGCCATCAATTAACCCCTATCCTGAGCCCTTCGGCTGCGCTCAGGAGGGCCTTGTCGAAGGATACATCGATGAATAAAAAAATAGCCGTCCTGGGCGCAGGCTCATGGGGAACAACGTTGGCGATTCTGGCGGCTAGAAATGGTTGCCAGGCGTTGTTATGGGGCCATAACCCGGAACATATGGCAGCGCTGGCACAGGATCGTGAAAACAAACGTTATTTACCCGGCCTGATTTTTCCTGAGAACCTGAGCGTTACGTCCGACTTGGCCGAGATCGCCGATTTTTGTAGTCTGATGCTGGTTTCCGTACCCAGCCACGCATTTAAAGACACCCTGCTTAAACTCAAAGCGCATTTATCCGGTGACGCACAAATAGCCTGGGCAACCAAAGGCTTCGATCCTGATAGCGGCTCCCTGCTACACGAGGTCGTCGCCGACATATTCTCAGCGCAAACCCCGGCGGCCTTACTTTCAGGCCCAAGCTTTGCCAGGGAAGTAGCGGCTGAACTACCGACAGCCATCACCATTGCTTCATCCCAGCCGGATTTTGCCGCTCTGCTGGCCGACATCCTGCATAGTGAACGTTTTCGAACTTACACCAACTCGGATCTGATTGGCGTAGAAGTCGGTGGCGCAGTAAAGAATGTCATGGCTATAGCGGCAGGCATTGCCGACGGGCTTGGCTTTGGTGCCAACACGCGGGCAGCACTGATCACCCGAGGACTCAGCGAAATAATTCGTTTGGGTGTCAAACTTGGCGGTAAACAGGAAACCTTTATGGGGCTGGCAGGTCTCGGCGACCTTATTTTGACCTGCACCGACAACCAATCAAGGAACCGGCGATTTGGTCTAGCCTTGGGACAAGGCAAAGACAGAATAGCAGCAACCCAGGAAATCGGCCAGGAAATCGAGGGTGTTTCAGCTGCAAAAGAAACCTTTTTGCTGGCTAAAAAATATGCCGTGGACATGCCTATTACCGAACAAACCTACAGGGTTTTATATGAAGGATTGGCCCCGCTAGAGGCCGTACAAAACCTATTGGCTCGCGAACAAAAAGCCGAATCGTAGACGTTAAAACATTATGCAACGGCAAGGCTCACTGCGATCCATGTCGCCGTTTTCAGGTTTATAGCTATTTTATCGCCGCCCCAGCAAAACCCAGCTGCCGCCAAGCCTCGTAGAGGACAACCGCGACGGTATTGGACAAATTCAAACTCCGGCTTTCCGCCTGCATTGGTAAATACAAGCACCGTTCGGCACCCATTTCCGCCAACACCGTTGCTGGTAAGCCACGCGTCTCAGGGCCGAACAACAACGCGTCCTGAGACTGAAAACTCACCTCGCTGTAACAAGCCTTCCCCTTGGTAGTCAGCGCAAAAATTCGCCTAGGCTTAATACTGCTGACAAAATCATCCAATGAGTCGTGCTCTTTTACCGCCACCCATTCATGATAATCCAGTCCCGCCCTGCGCAATTTCTTGTCATCCAATTCAAAACCCAGCGGCTTGATCAAATGCAGCTGCATGCCGGTATTTGCGCAGAGCCGGATAATATTCCCGGTGTTAGCGGGAATTTCCGGCTCATACAAAACGATATGCAACACGCTTAGAACTTGCTATCAATACTGACCGGCGTGAGCTTCCAGATCTCGTCGTTATATTCAGTAATGGTTCTGTCGGTAGAGAATTTACCGCTACCGGCGCAGTTTAAAATACTCATCTTGACCCAGCCCTCTTGATCCTGATAAGCGGCTTCCACTCTTTTTTGCGCATCGATAAAGCTGCGGAAATCGGCTGCCGTCATCCAGGGGTCGTGAGGGCTTTTTATTGACGCCATAATATCGTCGAAAATGCCCGGCTCAAATTGATTAAAATGCCCGCACTCAAGCAGATTCATGACCCTGAGCAAATCTTCATCCTGATGGATGATGGCATTAGGATCATAGTTGTGACTCATTTCTTCTACCTGCTCTTCGGTCAAGCCGAACAGGAAAAAGTTCTCGTCGCCGACTTCTTCACGAATTTCGATATTAGCGCCATCCAGCGTACCGATCGTCAACGCGCCATTCATCATAAACTTCATATTGCCGGTACCCGAAGCTTCCTTACCCGCTGTTGAAATTTGCTCGGAAAGATCGGCACCCGGACAGATTTTTTCCATTGCGGAAACCCGATAATTGGGTAAAAAAACCAACTTTAATTTTCTGCCCACATCAGGATCGGAATTAATAACGCTTGAAACATTATTGATCAGCTTGATGATTTTTTTCGCCATGTAATAGCCCGGCGCGGCTTTCCCTCCGATTAATACGCAGCGATCCGTCCAATTCGCCGTATCACCGCGCTTAATGCGGTCATACAGATGAATCACATGCAACACATTCAGCAGTTGCCGTTTATATTCATGAACGCGCTTGACCTGTATATCAAAAATGGCATCCACATTAAAGTCGACATCATGCTCAAGCTTCTTGAAATCTATCAGTTTTTGCTTTGCATCTTGCTTGATTTCACGCCAGCGCTTGCGGAAGGCCTTATCTTCGGCGTAAGGCGCAAGTTGCTTTAGCAAAGACAAGTCCGTCAACCAGCCACCACCGATAGTTTCGGTAATCAATTCGGCCAGTTCCGGGTTGCACGCCGCCAGCCAACGACGCGGAGTGACGCCATTGGTTTTGTTGTTGAATTTTTCCGGCCAGAACGCGTAAAAATCCCGGAACAGGCCCTGCTGCAATAATTTTGAATGCAACGCGGCAACACCGTTAACCGAATAGCTGCCGACTATCGCCAGATAGGCCATCCTGACATGCTGATCGCCGCCTTCTTCAATAATAGACATACGGCTTAACCGGTCTATATCACCAGGCCAATGTGCTGATACTTCGGCCATGAAATGGGCGTTAATGTCGTATATGATCTCCATGAGCCGAGGCAACATCTGCTTAAACAGATTGACCGACCACCGTTCTAACGCTTCCGGCAACAAGGTATGGTTGGTATAAGCCATGGTTTTACGGGTGATAGCCCAGGCATCATCCCAGACCAGACCGTGAACATCCAACAGCAAGCGCATTAATTCTGCAACCGCTATGCTTGGATGCGTGTCGTTTAACTGAAAAGTGTTCTTCGCCGCAAACTTGGAAAAATCGTTACCGTGTCGACCCACCCAAGTACCGATCACATCCTGTAAACTGGCCGAAGCCAGTAGGTATTGCTGGCGCAGACGCAATGCCTTGCCGTTTTCATTGGCGTCATTCGGATACAGCACCATGGTGATGTTTTCAGCGGTATTTTTTGCCATTACTGATTCTGCGTAGTCGCCGGCATTAAACTCCTGAAGATTGAATTCTTCAGTCGCCTGAGCTTTCCATAGTCGTAAGGTATTCACAGTGCCGTTTTTATATCCGGGAATCGGTGTATCGTAAGGCACCGCGAGTATATCCTGGGTATCGACCCAGCTAGTCCGCTTATTGCCGAATTCATCGGTATGCGATTCGGTATGGCCGCCGAATTTAATCCTAACCGTGTATTCTGGGCGCTCAATTTCCCAGACATTGCCATTCCGTAGCCAATGATCCGGCTTTTCAACCTGCTCGCCATTAATAATGACCTGCGAAAACATCCCGTATTCATAACGCAAACCATAACCGGTCACCGGCAACTGTAAGGTTGCGCAACTATCGATAAAACAGGCTGCCAAACGACCCAGGCCGCCATTGCCTAAACCTGCATCCGGTTCGCTTTCAACCAGCTCTTCAAGCTCCAGTCCCAAACCATACATGGCCTGTTCAACCGCCTCGGTAATACCCAGGTTTAGCATGGCATTACTTAAAGTGCGGCCCATTAAGAATTCCATCGACAGATAGTAGGCGCGCTTGCAATCCGTCTCTTTGTAGGCGTTGCAAGTCCTCTTCCAACGCTCTATGAGCCGGTCGCTAATGGTCATCGACAGCGCCTCGTAGGCATAATGCGGTGACGTACAGTCTTGGTCCCTGCCCAGACGGTGGCTGTAATAATGCTTGAAATCGGCAACAAAATCCTGCTCTTCCATGCCTAAATCCGGAAGAGTGGTAATAGTGGCTTTCGGTTTACTGGTCTTAAAATTTTTATGCGGCATGTTTTTTCACTATTAAAGTTGATATTAGGGTGATGGTAACTATTTTTTGTTATTAAGCCAAACTATTCGACACTGTCCGGCGTCAACTATCCTGTCCGGGTGACGACAATTACCCTGGCCGGTTTTAGTTAAAAAAAATGATTATTTTTTTAGGCTCTGTTTTTTTCGATAACTTTCTCCTTCTATTTCAATAATGGTTGCAGGGTGGATATTGCGATCAATAGCCGCAACAGTCATCAGGGTGTCTGGAAAGAGTTGATCCCACTGGCTGAAAGGCTGGTTAGACGTGATGATTAAACTGCCGATCTCATAACGATGAGCGATAAATTCAAACAACACTTGAGTTTCAGCATCGGTTTTTTTTCACATAGCCAATATCATCAACAACCAGGAGCTGATATTTATGGATGGTATAGCTGGAAGATAAAGATGATTTACAATTTAACAGGAATTGCTTATTATGATAAGTGTTTTTATCATTAAAGTGTTTCTTATGAATAAAATAGCTGTCAAAATAAAAAATAAGCAGGTTGGCGAGCTTTTTATGGAAGAACATAATTGCTATGGGTTCAATTATGCGGTTAATGCTGATCCTGTTTCTTTGATCATGCCCTATAAAGCGTCGACGTATTTGTGGCGAGACCGATTACACCCCATCTTTGATATGAATATGCCTGAAGGCTATTTATTTGAAATATTGAAGAATCATTTAAATAAGCAGCATGGGTATATCAATGACTTTTTGATGTTTTCCTACCTTTGTTCCAATATTCAAAGCCGACTTTTATTTGCCAGTGAATTTTCTGATAGTCGTTTTAATGCTATTGATTTAGATGATGTTCTGAAAAATGATAGTGAAGATGCGTTCGTTAAGTTGGTCAAATTATTTTTAAATAAAAATGCTATTTCAGGGGTGCAACCTAAAACCTTAGCTTTGCTGAAAGATAAAGAGTCGCTGACAACAAAGGAATACATTATTAAGACGTGGGGAGCGGAATATCCCTATTTAGCTGAAAATGAATATTTTTGTCTAAAGGCCGTTGAAAAAGCAGGTGTTGAAATCCCGGCTATTTCATTATCGGACAATAAACGGTTTTTATTGGTTGAGCGGTTTAATTTTGATAAGAATAAGGCTGAATATTTAGGCTTTGAAGAGGTTTTGGGTCTTCTAGGAAAAAATAAAGAACAAAAATACGATGGTAGTTATGAGCAAGTTGCTAAGACACTCTACCGTATTGTTGCTAACAAGCGTAAGGATATGCAGGCTTTTTATAAAACCGTAGTGATGAGTTATTTGCTCAAAAATGGTGATGCCCATTTGAAAAATTTTGGTGTGCTTTATGATAGCGATATGTGCAATATTCGTTATTCTCCTGCTTATGACATTGTTAATACGGTTGTTTATGTTTATACAGATCGGCCTGCATTAACGCTATTTGGTAAAAAGTTATGGTTTGCTCGGAAAGCGTTAATCAAATTTGGCGTTGATAATTGTTATATCTCAGAGAAAGATGCAAATACACTGTATGACGAGTGTGTGATGGCCGTGAAATCATCTATTGATGATCTTCAAAAATATATTGTTACTAATCCACATTTTGCAACGATTGGTTTGAGAATGATAGACACTTGGAATTCATCACTTGAAAATGAAACACATAAGGAGCTGCCTGTTGAAGTTAGATGAACTTGGGACGAAAATTAAAGCACTGCGTAAGGAAAGTGGTTTAACGCAAGATGAATTGGCGAAACTTGCTGGTATAAGCAGGGTGACGCTGGGTAAATTAGAAAGGGCTCAGTTAGGCTCTATTACCTTAAAAACAATGGATATCATTTTAGATGCGTTGGGTTATGAATTAGACTTCAAAAGAAAAAATAGCTTTGGTTTACCTAGTTTGGATGAGTTGTACTAGTTTTTACCACGATCGATCAATAGCAAGAATAAAGCAGATAAATGATGAATAAACTACTAAAAAACGCCATCTGGATACTGATTGCCGCGCTCGGTGCGGCAGCGGTCGGCGGTATCGCTTTAAATCGCGGCGAGAACATTAACGCGCTGTGGTTTGTGACCGCCGCGATGTGTGTCTATGCCATCGCCTACCGTTTTTATGCCGCATGGATTGCCGCTACGGTGTTGGTGGTTGACGAAACGAGGGCGACTCCGGCCGAGCGGTTGGATAACGGCCGCGATTTTGTGCCGACCCATAAATGGATCGTATTCGGCCATCATTTTGCGGCGATTGCGGGACCTGGGCCGCTAGTCGGGCCTACACTGGCTGCGCAGTTCGGTTATTTGCCGGGGACGCTGTGGATATTGTTTGGCGCGGTGTTGGGCGGTTGCGTGCAGGATATGGTGACGCTGTTTTTATCAACCCGGCGCGATGCCAAAAGCTTGGGGCAGATGGCGCGTGATGAGCTGGGCGCATTGGGCGGCACCGCAGCGCTGATCGGCACCTTTGCGATTATGATCATCCTGATTGCGGTGCTGGGTCTGGTGGTGGTCAACGCGATGAAGCACAGCCCGTGGGCGACGGCTACCGTGTCGGCGACCATTCCGATTGCGATGATCGTCGGCCTGTACATGCGCAATTTTCGCCCCGGACAAGTGTTGGAAGCTTCTGCGCTGGGTGTTGGTTTGTTGTTGCTGTCCGTGGTGGGCGGTGGTTGGGTCGATCACAATGACACCTTGCGCATTTGGTTCGATTACGAAGGTTTGACGCTGGCCTGGTGGGTGATGGCGTACGGTTTTGCGGCGGCAATTTTGCCAGTCTGGTTGCTGCTTGCGCCGCGTGATTATTTGTCGACTTACATGAAGCTGGGCACCATCACCTTGCTGGCGGTGGCGATTATCATGTTGCAGCCCGAGGTGAAAATGCCTGCCCTGACACAGTTCATCGACGGCACCGGGCCTATTTTCGGCGGCAAGTTATTCCCGTTCGTGTTTATTACCATCGCTTGCGGAGCAATCTCCGGCTTTCATGCACTGATCGCATCCGGCACCACGCCGAAATTGCTCAGTAATGAACGCGATATACGCATGATCGGCTATGGCGGCATGTTGTTGGAATCCTTTGTTGCGATCATGGCGATGATTGCGGCGACCGTGCTCGATCCCGGCGTATTTTTTGCGATTAACAGCCCGGCGGGCGTGGCCGGCAAGGAGGCAATCGAGGCCGTTGCCACAATTTCTTCCTGGGGTTTTCCGGTCACGGTCGAGCAGATGCAGCTGTTAGCCAAGCAAATGGGCGAGGCGACGCTGTTCGCCCGCACCGGCGGCGCGCCGTCTCTTGCCGTTGGCATGGCAAGTATTTTCGGCAGCGCGTTCGGCGAGAGCATGTTGGCCTTGTGGTATCACTTTGCGATCATGTTCGAGGCTATTTTTATACTCACCACGCTGGATGCCGGTACTCGTGTCGGCCGCTTCATGTTGCAGGACATGCTCGGCAATATCTGGCCAAGACTGGGCGAAACCTCGTGGACGCCGTCGGTGGTTTTGACCAGCGGCTTGGTGGTGGCAGGCTGGGGTTATTTTCTGTACATCGGCGTGATCGACCCGAACGGCGGGGTGAATATTTTGTGGCCGTTGTTCGGCATCGCCAACCAAATGCTGGCGGCGATTGCGCTGTGCGTGGCGACCGGTATTTTGGTTAAATCCGACAAGTTCAAATACGCCTGGGTGACCGGTTTACCGCTGGTGTGGCTGGTGACGGTTACCAGTACCGCGGCCTGGGAGAAAATTGCCAGCGACAACATCCGTATTGGTTTCTTTTCGGCGGCTGATGATTTGGCCGACAAACTGGCGGCAGGCGCGTTGTCGGCGGAGAAAGCGGCGGTTGCACCGCAATTGATCTTCAACCTGCATCTGGATGGATGGCTGACCTTGTTTTTTGTGACCTTGTTGTGGCTGATCGTATTCGACATGCTGCGTATGTGCAGTCGTTATCTGGCCGGAAAACCGGTGTTGCCGCTGGCAGAATCGCCGCACAGTCCGAGCCGCCTGGTTGAAGATTGGGTGAGGGATTAATGTTTAGCAAACTCAAAGCGTTTTGGCGGATGGTGCGTCGTCTTTCTGGCGACGACGCTTACGAGTGCTACTTAAAGCATCATGCTGAGCATCATCAAGACGATACGCCGTTAAGCAAAGCGGTATTTTTTAAGCAGTGGCAGGATGAAAAGTGGAATGGGATTAAGCGGTGTTGTTAATACTGACATCCACAACTTAATAGTATTGCCACATAGCGTGTGGAAACGGGAATACGCTGGTTTGGCGCTCTTTCTTCGTGCGCCTTCGTGGTGATAATTTTAACTAGACCCATTTTCAGCTTATGACAACTCATCCCCAACACCCCAATCGCCAAACACTCTATGTCGCTGTGGCATTGATACTCGGCATCATCATCGGCGAGCTGCTTAATTTAACGCTAGGCGGAACCGAAACGCTCAAACCGGTCATCGGGATTTTTGCCGCGCTGACGGATATTTTCCTGCGTCTGGTCAAGATGATTATCGCACCCTTGGTTTTTGCCACACTGGTAGTGGGCATGGCCAAAATGGGCGACATTCAGACGGTCGGGCGAGTCGGTCTCAAAGCGATGCTGTGGTTTTTTTCAGCTTCGATTTTCAGTCTGCTGTTAGGGATGTTGCTGGTGAACTGGTTTGAACCGGGCAGTTCTTTGCACATGGCTCTGCCTGAAATCGGGGCCAAGACCGGATTGCCGCAGGCTGTACCGACACTGGGTCATTTTGTCGCGCACATGTTCCCGAAAAGCATCATTGAAGCCATGGCCGGTAATGAAATATTGCAGATCGTGGTGTTCTCCATGTTTTTTGGCGTGGCTTGCGCTTCGCTGGGCGAATTGGCTCATCCGACCGTCAAGCTGCTCGATTCGCTGACCCACATCATGCTGAAAGTCACCGGCTACGTGATGCACACCGCTCCGGTTGCGGTTTTTGCGGCGGTGGCCTCGGTTATCGCACAAAACGGCATCGGTGTGTTGCTGAGTTACGGCCAGTTTATCGGGGAGTTTTATCTCGGGCTGTTGCTGCTGTGCATTTCGCTGGGCTGCGTCGGTTTCCTGTTTTTGGGACACCGAATGTTATCCCTGATTCGCCACATACGCGAACCGATGCTGCTGGCTTTCGGTACGGCTAGCAGCGAAAGCGCTTACCCGAAACTGTTGCAACAGCTGGAACGCTTCGGTTGCGATGAAAAAGTCTGCGGGCTGGTATTGCCGCTGGGCTATTCGTTCAATCTTGACGGTAGCATGATGTACATGACCTTTGCCGTGCTGTTTATCGCCCAGGCTTACGGCATCGATATGGCGCTGGGTGACCAACTCATTATGTTGCTGACGCTGCTGTTCACCAGCAAGGGCGTGGCCGGGGTGCCGAGAGCCTCGTTAATCGTCATTGCCGCCACGTTGAATATGTTCCATATCCCCGAGGCCGGCTTGCTGTTGCTGCTGGCTGTCGATCAGGTTTTGGATATGGGGCGTAGCGCAACCAACGTGTTCGGCAACAGTATTGCCGCCGCGCTGGTAAGTCGCTGGGAAAAAGCTCTGCGGTAGTTTATTGTTTTTGACAAAAGACGACTGCGGAGCGGTTGCTAAGGAAGGCTTTCCATTTAAGCCGCTCATGGTTCGACAAGCTCACCACGAACGGCTTAAATGGGAAGCCATTATTTTTCTTATTCGCGTATAGAGTTGCATCGGTTTTAACTGAGAAAAATTGTATAATCCACGAAAGTCACGAAAGAAATCGATAGGTTGCATCAGTAAAGCCCACCCTTTGAGGCGCGCTTTACAGACCAGCATCTCTTTAAAAATTTTCGAGCTTTTGATGGTTTTCGTGGACGAAATGATTCCTCTGGGATTAATCGGTTGCGTAGCTTTTCCTACCAAACACCCCCTCTAACCACAAGGTTTACTATCAATGCCCATTTCGTCTGTCGTTCTTGAAAATGTGATCCGTGAAGCCGGATCGATTGCCCTGACTTATTTTAGAGATTTAAAAAGCTTAGCAGTGACTAAAAAAAGTCCCCGTGACTTAGTTACCGATGCCGACGTAGCGGTTGAAGCTTTTTTACAAGAATCCCTTGCCAAACATTACCCGCAATTTGGTTTTTGGGGTGAAGAAAGTGGCCAAAGCGCCAACCAAACCAGCCGCTGGATTGTCGATCCGATTGACGGAACGCACTCCTTTTCGAGAGGCCAGTATTTTTGGGCCATCAGTGTCGCACTGGAAATCGATCAGGAACTTGTTTTCGGAGCCGTCTATGCGCCCGCGCTGGATGATTATTATGCGGCCGAAAAAGACCAAGGAGCCTTTAAAAACGGACACCGGATTACCGTCTCCAACGAAAGCCAGCTTTCCGACGCGATGATCGCAACCGGATTCGCCTGCTTGCGCTCTTACTTAAAAGAAAACAACCTCCAGCGGTTTTGCCGGATCGCAGAAATAACCACAGGGCAGCGCCGTTTCGGATCAGCGGCAATCGATCTATGCTTGGTTGCGGATGGTCAAGTTGACGCTTTTTGGGAGCAGGAATTGAACCTGTACGACGTTGCCGCCGGCGCATTGATTGCCAGCGAAGCGGGCGCCACGGTGACCGACTTTCAAGGTAATAAAGGCCTCTTTCCAAAGCAGATACTGGTCACCAACGGCAAAATTCTTAGCCAGATACTGCCGCTGATGTAGTATCTTTTTTAATGATCGTTCCCAGGCTCCGGCGTCACTGCCATTAAGTTAAGGATTTATATGTTGTGGGCGCGAATTTATTCGCGCTTTTTAATACCCCCTCTTTGAAAAAGAGGGGGCTGAACGATTACATCTGGATAGCTATATAACATCCGTTCGTATTAAAATGTTGTGCAAGAAGGTGTTGGCTTGCCTCCTGTTTAAACTGAGCTTAAACAACAGATCCCTATAGGATCTGATCAGTTTATTGAAGCGATGCTTAAAAAGTGAAGTTAAGATAAAAAAGGCGTTGAAGATGTGCTTCTTATGCAACACCGAATGTTGCCTAAAACGCTTGAGGTGCGTATTCTGAGCAGAGCAATAGTAGAAACGAAGCAATTAGAGTCGCGTTTAGTTCGGGAGGGTATACGATGAAAGACCTGCCCCCCCGAAGGTTTTTTGTTTTTAAAGATCGTTAAAAGTGATGAAGGCGAATTAATGTTTAACTTAAATTGGCTGTTAGGACTTCCCCGCTGGCAAAAACGCCTAATTTCAATTGCGGTGGATGTGATCAGTTTACTGTTTATCGCGGTGTTTGCTATTGGGTTGCGTTTAGGCAGTACCGTGTTTCCGGTGACGGTGTATGTGCCGGCTATTATTTTATTACCGATATTAACGATTCCCGTTTTTATGAGAATGGGATTGTATCGGGCGGTGATTCGTTATATTTGCCATCGCTTTGTGTTCGTGGTGTTTAGTGCAGTCTCTTTGGGTTTTTTACTGTGGGCTGCCTCCATATTTCTGTTTGATTTAACCTTCCCCCGTTCCGCTTTGATTATTGCCTGGTTTATGGCGCTGTGTTACGTTGCGGGTTCTCGATTTTTTATTCGTTGGTTTTTATTAACAACGATGGGCGTGGATGACAATGCACAATCCATTGTGATTTATGGTGCCGGAGCCTCAGGTCGTCAGTTAATGCAGGCTTTGGTGGCGGTGCCCAATCGTAAGGTCGTGGCTTTTATTGATGATGACAAAAGCCTAAAATATCAAAAAATCGGCTCAGTTAAAGTTTATCCTCGCAGCGAGCTAGCCGCCTTAAGCGAGCGTTTTAAAGTTGAAGAGGTCTTGCTGGCGATACCGTCTATCAAGGCGTCTGAGCGTAAGAAAATTTTAAACTGGTTAGAGCCTTTTCCCCTGAAGATTTCCACGTTACCAAGCATGGAAGAAATCGTGGGAGGCAAAGTATCCTTCTCGGATATTCGTGAAGTGAGCATTGATGATTTATTAGGTCGCGATGCCGTGCCTCCGAAAAGTAGATTACTCAGCCAATGTATTCAAGATAAAGTGGTGATGGTCACTGGTGGCGGAGGATCGATTGGCTCAGAGTTGTGTCGACAAATTGTGCAGCAAAAACCGCAGAAGTTGATTATTTATGAACTAAGTGAGTTTGCCTTGTATTCAATCCAGCAGGATTTGCTGAAATTAATACAGGCTAAAGCGTTAGATATTGAGCTGTTGTTTATTTTGGGCGATGTTAAGAACGAAGACAAATTGCAAGTGATTATCAATCGTTATCGAGCTAACACCATTTATCATGCGGCGGCTTATAAACATGTGCCGCTGGTCGAGCATAATATTGCCGAGGGCTTCTTTAATAATGTCATAGGCACTTACAAAGTGGCTAAAGTAGCCGCTGAGTGTAAGGTCGATCATTTTGTATTGGTTTCAACCGATAAAGCGGTGCGTCCAACCAACTTTATGGGCGCCAGTAAACGCCTTGCAGAAATGTCCTTACAAGCCTTACAAGAAAAACATCACTCTACTCGATTTGTGATGGTACGCTTTGGCAATGTGCTGGGCTCATCCGGCTCGGTCATTCCCTTGTTTAAACAGCAAATAGCGGCTGGTGGACCAGTTACGGTGACCCACAAAGAAATCACCCGGTATTTTATGACTATCCCCGAAGCGGCTTCACTGGTTATTCAAGCGGGGGCAATGGGTACAGGAGGGGATGTGTTTGTACTGGATATGGGTGAGCCGGTTAAAATTGTCGACTTAGCAACCAAGGTGATTCATTTGTCAGGGTTAGAGGTTATGGATGACCAAGGACATGGTGATATTGATATTCAATATACGGGGTTACGCCCCGGGGAAAAATTATACGAAGAGTTGTTGATTGGCGACAATGTGGATGGCACAGACCACCCCCGAATTATGAAAGCACATGAAGAATTTTTACCCCATGAGGATTTAATGGCCGCTTTAGAGTTGATAACAAATTTATTACAACAAAACGATTATGAAGAACTTAAAAAGCAATTGACTCAGATAGTGACCGGTTTTAACCATACCAGTGAGATAGTCGATTATTTACAATAAGCAATATAGTGTTATCTCTCTTACATTTATTTATCAGTTAATGGGCTACTAACTAGACTTTTTACTCTGATCCGATATTCTTAAAAAAGGTTTTACAGATTATGCAACAGCAACCAGCACAAAGCGTTCACCATGCTTCACCCCACCACGAAACAACTTCACCAGAGGATGAAATTGATTTATTTGAACTTTGGACAGGCCTGGTCGCAGAGAAATGGACTATCCTTTTAAGTGTTCTGATTGCTTTAGTCCTGGCCGCAACTTATGCCTTTACCGCAAAGCCTGTATATCAATCGATTGCTTATTTATTACCGCCAAGCCAAGAAGATGTATTCTCTATGAATGGGTTAGCATTACTATTAAATACCGATACCAATACCGATACCAATACCAATACCAATACCAATACCAATACCCCGGCAAGTGTTTTCCAAGTATTTAAAACAAATTTAGAATCGCGACAAAATTTGAAAGAAATTTTTAATAAGCATCGTTTGATTAGTATCTATAATCCAGAAATAGATCAACTTACCTCTAGAGACAAAATTAAAGCGGAGAAAAATGCTTTTACAGCTTTTTTGAAGGACTTTTCTATCCAAGCTTTGAATAAAAAAGCGGAATTAGATGGGTTCTCGGTAAGTTTGTCTTTACAACTTTCTGAAGAAGATGTCGCCATGATTTTGAATGATTTAATCAATGCCGCACAACAAAAGTCCGTTTCTCAGCTGTATGCGCAATTAAGTTTAGAAAAACAAATGCGTATTAATCAATTAGACAGTACGATAGAAAGCGCTCGCAAAGTCGAGTTAGATCGACGTTTAGATAGAGTTGCACAATTAAAAGAAGCGATTGTTATTACTGAAAGTTTGAAAATTGGCAAACCTATATCTGATGGGCCGAGCTTAAATATTAACAACGTAAATAAGGGTGAATTCCAGAGTTTCCCTCTTTATATGTTGGGTTCGGATTTATTATTAGCAGAGAAAAAAGTTTTAGAATCTCGTGAAAATGATGATCCTTTTATTCTTGTTCTGAGGACGTTACAACAGAGTTTGCAACAGTTGGAGTCGGTACAGATTAACAAAGATAAATTTGGTGTCGTAAAAATAGATTTAGCAGCCAGTTATGGCGAGAAGATTAAACCTAAAAAATCGTTAATTTTAGCGGTAGCAGGTGTACTTGGCTTGATGTTAGGGGTATTTGTCGCTTTAATCCGTCGAGCTATTAAGAATCGTCAAGCAAAAGCCGCCTAAAATAATTTAGCCGGTCGGGCATGCTCTTTATGCCCAACCTACGGGGCTATGAGCACTAATAAACCAACCGTCGGGTTAGCGCAGCGTACCCACAGTAGGCGCTTTTAGGCGACCCGACAGCTTGCCAATGATGCGGAGAATATCAATGTCGGGTTACGCGATAAAGCCGCTAACCCGACCTACGGGACTGCCACGTCACCCCTGCCGGAATGACGTGGGTTGCAAAAAAATCGTGAGGATACCTCAAGGTCTGCTCCTTATAAACCTCAAACTGTCGCGGTTACATCATTTTTAAAATTGAGGGTCAACAGCGCAAAAAAAAGCCCATCATAAAGACGGGCTTTTTTAAAACGCTTAAACCGACTTAAGATCAGTTTTTAGTTTGATCGACAATTTGGTTGGCTTTAATCCAAGGCATCATCGCACGCAATTTTGCGCCAGTGACTTCGATTGGATGTTCTGCATTTAAACGACGTTTCGCGGTCATTTCAGGATAGTTAGTTGCCCCTTCCAAGATAAATCTTTTAGCGTATTCACCGTTACGAATGTTTTTCAACGCTTCACGCATGGCTTGACGACTTTCTTCGTTGATGACTTTTGGCCCCGTAACGTATTCGCCGTATTCTGCATTGTTTGAGATGGAGTAATTCATGTTTGCGATACCGCCTTCAAACATTAAATCCACAATCAATTTCAATTCGTGCAAGCATTCAAAGTATGCCATTTCGGGTGCGTAACCCGCTTCGACTAAGGTTTCAAAACCCATTTTCACGAGTTCAACTGCGCCACCACATAAAACCGCTTGTTCGCCGAATAAATCGGTTTCGCATTCGTCACGGAAAGTGGTTTCGATAATGCCTGAACGACCGCCACCGATGGCTGATGCGTAAGACAAACAAATGGCTTTTGCGTTGCCAGAAGCGTCTTGTTCAACGGCGATTAAGTCTGGAACGCCGCCGCCGCGTACAAATTCAGAACGAACCGTGTGACCCGGTGCTTTGGGTGCAATCATGATGACGTCTAAATCTTTGCGTGGCACAACTTGGTTGAACAAAATCGCAAAGCCGTGGGCGAAGGCTAATGCTGCGCCTTGTTTGATATTAGGTTCGATTTCGTCTTTATATAACGCTGATTGGAATTCGTCAGGCGTTAAAATCATCACGATGTCAGCACTGGCAACCGCTGCGGGTACGTCCAATACTTTTAAACCGTGGGCTTCTGCTTTCGCAACAGAGGTTGAATTTGGACGCAAACCAACCACTACGTCAACGCCAGATTCTTTTAAGTTCAGCGCGTGGGCGTGACCTTGTGACCCGTAACCGATAATGGCTACTTTCTTAGCTTTGATGATTGAAAGATCGGCATCTTTGTCGTAATAAACTTGCATGGTTTTTCCTGTTTTTGGTGTGTTTAAAATTAATTAGATGAAAGGAGAAAGGTTCAAGGAGAATATTTCAAAGATCCCTTGAACCTTTTTCCTAAATCACAAATGCAGCCCTTTTTCACCTCGTGAAATACCTGTCGGCCCGGAGCGCACCACTTCAATAAGAGTGTCGCTATCGATAGCGGCGATAAACGCATCCAACTTGCTGGACGGACCGGTCATTTCCACGACATAAGTGCTCGGCGTGACATCAATAATCTTGCCGCGAAATATGTCTGCCAGGCTTCTTATTTCCTCGCGCGTCTGCTCGGTGGTTCTGATCTTAACCATCATCAGTTCCCGTTCGATATGCACGGAATCCGACAAGTCGATCAGCTTGACCACATCGATCAGTTTATTCAGATGCTTGGTGATTTGCTCGATAGTGTCATCGTTGCCACGGGTGACCAGGTTCATTCTCGACAGACTGGGGTCTTCCGTCGGTGCAACCGTCAAGGATTCGATGTTGTAGCCGCGTGCTGAAAATAAGCCAGCCACCCGCGATAACGCACCGGATTCATTTTCAATCAGGATGGAAATAATATGCCTCATTACGCCAACTCCCGGTCGGTCGATGTGCCTAGCGGAACCCTTAAAAGCATATCATTATGGGCTTTTCCGCTTTCAATCATCGGATAAACATTTTCGGTTTGGTCGATCAGGATGTCTAAAAATACCGTGCGGTCTTTCATCGCAAAAGCTTCTTCCAGCGCCGGCCTGACATCCTCGGGTTTATCAATACGCATGCCGACATGACCATAAGCCTCAGCCAGTTTGACGAAATCCGGGATAGTATCCATGTACGAATGTGAGTAACGGCTATCGTAAGAAAATTCCTGCCATTGCCGAACCATACCCATATAGCTGTTATTCAAGTTGATAATTTTTATCGGTGTCTTGTATTGCAGAGCGGTCGATAATTCCTGAATACACATCTGAATGCTGGCATCACCGGTCACGCAGGCAACGTCCGAATCAGGGAATGCCAATTTAACGCCGATAGCCGCAGGCAAACCAAAGCCCATCGTACCCAAACCGCCCGAGTTGATCCACCGACGGGGCTTGTCGAACGGGTAATACTGAGCTGCCCACATTTGATGCTGGCCAACATCCGAGGTGACATACGCATCACCTTTAGTGACTTCGTACAGCTGCTCAATCGCATATTGCGGCTTGATCAGACGACTGGCACGGTCATATTCCATGCTCTTGACGGCCCGCCATTGGTCAATTTGATTCCACCAGCTTGCCAAGGCTTTCTTCGATGGTTTCTTGTTGCTTTCCTTGATCAGCTCAAGCATTTGCTCTAATACCGGCTTCACTTCGCCGACAATTGGAA
The DNA here is from genome assembly GCA_038922535.1 of Methylobacter sp. GTDB lineage: Bacteria > Pseudomonadota > Gammaproteobacteria > Methylococcales > Methylomonadaceae > Methylobacter_A. The sequence goes on from JBCKWO010000009.1 coordinate 17,524, forward strand.
TAGCAGCCTTAACGGTCTTGGAAATAGACGCAGGATCAACATCGATATGGATAATCTGAGCATACGGGCAAAACAGATCCAGCTTGCCGGTGATACGATCATCAAAGCGCGCGCCGATGGCAATAATCACATCGCTGTCATGCATCGCCATGTTGGCTTCATAAGTACCGTGCATTCCCAACATGCCGACAAACTGTTTGTCGGTTGCAGGATAAGCGCCCAAGCCCATTAAAGTGTTAGTGACCGGAAAGCCCAGTGTATGAGCGAATTCGATTAATTCCTTACTGCCATTACCTATAACTACACCGCCACCGGAATAAATGATCGGCTTTTGTGCAGTTAATAATAAATCCACAGCCTTCTTAATCTGCCCCTTATCACCGGTAACCGGCGGATGATAAGAACGGATCTCGACTTTTTTAGGGTATTTATAAGGTATTTTTATCAGGGGATTGGTTATATCTTTAGGCACGTCAACAACAACAGGGCCGGGGCGGCCGGTGGTCGCGATATAAAACGCCTTCTTGATGGTTTCAGCCAGTTTAGTAATATCTTTGACCAGAAAATTATGCTTCACGCAAGGTCGAGTAATGCCGACCATATCGACTTCCTGAAACGCATCGGTACCGATGAGTGGCGACGGCACCTGACCGGAAATAATCACCATCGGGATGGAATCCATATACGCGGTGGCGATGCCGGTTATCGCATTGGTCGCGCCCGGCCCCGAAGTAACCAGCACCACGCCGGGTTTGCCGGTGGCGCGAGCATAGCCGTCCGCCGCATGGGTAGCGCCCTGTTCGTGCCGAACCAGGATGTGTTTGACATCGTCCTGCTGGAAGATGGCATCGTATAAATGCAATACCGCCCCGCCGGGATAGCCGAAAATATATTCTACGCCTTCGTCCTTAAGGCTCTGAACTACGATTTGTGCTCCGTTTAGCTCCACGATAATACCCTCAAAAAACTTTCGAATTAAGCCGATTAACTGTATTTTCAAAAACCCAAAACCCAAGTGCCCGGTTTGTTTTTAGAATCACCCGATAAGCTGCTGCTGGCAGCCGCCATTTTAAAGCGGCATATGTTGCCTATTTTACTAGGTTTTTACTGGGATTGCACTCGTATCTCTTCCCCCTTTTTAATTCTTGCCTGAACGGCGACAACCAATTCTTGCCGGTTAGTTATCCTCGGAACCGTTTTTGCACGGCGACTCCTCCGCCGAAAACTCAACTTCATACCCGGTAAACTTGCGGATATTAATCACGCCAGTATCCAGCAATAAATATTGACCTTTAATGCCGTGCAGCACCCCAACCACTTCAGCCTCCTTATCGAGATTAAACGACTTGACCTTGACCGGGTAATTGTCCACAGGAAAATGAATGTCCACAACCGGCTCGTCGGCTAAAAGTTCAAGTGCCTGCTGCCCAAAACGCTGGCCAATGTCGGCCAATTCCGTAGCGCAAACCGCGATTAACTCATCCCGTTTTGCAAGCAGATCGACAGGCTCAGCCTTGGCTTTAAGCATTTTCTGCCAGCTGGTTTTATCGCTGACATGCTTGGCAATGGCGATTTCAACCAGGCCGGAAATATAGCGCGATGGCACTTTAAAAATCGGCAGCGCCTGCACCGCACCTTGATCGATCCAGCGGGTCGGGATTTGGGTCTGCCGGGTAATGCCGACCTTAATACCGCTGGAATTAGCCAGATAAACCACATGCGGCTTAAAACAAAATGCCTCGCCCCATGAGGGTTCCCGGCAAGTACCGGCCGCATAATGACAGGTTTCCGGTTTCATGATGCACATGTCGCATTGCGCCAGCGAGGTAAAGCAGGGATAGCAATAGCCCTGATTAAAGCTCTTTTTAATCGACCGGTTGCAGTGTATGCACAGGATTTTGCCGGTGTACGTCAGCTTAATCGGTTTGCCGATCAATGGATTTAAAGCGACCAACTGATCACCAATCGGCAACTCGTACTGAACCGGCTTTGATTTATCCGACTCCAGCCGGGCGTACATTTTTTTTAATTGTCCCTGCATTGGGGTATTTCCTAAAAAAGCTAAAGATAACCGTCGGTATTTTTTACCAGCCAACGCTCAGTCTGGGATTTTAACAGTTCTTTTTTCCAGAAAGGTGCTCGCGACTTTAACGCTTCCATGATGTATCGACTCGCATCGAAAGCATCGCCACGGTGCGATGTCCAGACCGCCACCAGCACTATCGGCTCATTGGGCAGAATATCGCCCACCCGGTGTACCACTAAAGCATCGATAACAGGCCATTGCCGCATGGCTTCGGTAACGATTTTTTCCAGCTGTTTTTCGGTCATGCCCGGATAATGTTCCAGTGTCATGCCCAGCACATCGTCGCCTTCATTAAAATCGCGCATCGTGCCTATGAAAATATGGGTTGCACCGAACTTACCGGCCAACTCCTTTGCCGAATGCTGATGCGACTGGATTTCCTGCCACGGATCGAACGGCTCCGCGTAAATTTTTATAACCACGATCAGCCCCCGGTCACCGGCGGAAAAAAAGCCACTTCATCGCCGTCCTTAACCGCGCTGCTCACGTCGACATAGTCCATATTCACCGCCGCCAAACTATTATCCGGCAGTGCTTTATCTGGGTTGGCAAAGCGCCACACATCGCCGACTGTAGCCAAGTCCGCACACTCCAGATTGTCTTCCGCACGGCCGACGCTTTCTTTCAAGCTGGCAAAATAGCGCACCTTAATCGACATAGTTATTTACTCCATATAGTGGCACAAGGTGCATTAGAGGGCGGTCGCCTTTTTAGTTTTCTTAACCGGCAGTTGTTATAATGTGTTTCTTTCGCCGATAATTTTACAGAAAAATGACTACATTAACCCACTTTAATCAATCCGGCGAAGCCCACATGGTTGATGTCGGTGAAAAAGCGATCACTCAACGCACGGCGGTCACCGAAGGCTATATTGAAATGCAGCCGGAAACGCTCAAGCTGATCGTAGACGGCGGACACAAAAAAGGCGATGTGCTGGCGATAGCGCGAATTGCCGGCATCATGGCCAGCAAAAAAACCGCAGAGCTGATTCCGCTCTGTCATCCGCTACCGCTCACGCATGTGGAAATCAAACTGGATGCCCAAATCGACAGCAACCGGATACGCTGCCAAACCACGGTAAAAACCAACGGCCAAACCGGCGTGGAAATGGAAGCACTCAATGCCACGCAAATTGCCTTACTGACCATTTACGATATGTGCAAAGCCGTGGATAGAGGCATGGTTATCCAATCGGTGCGGCTACTGGAAAAAGACGGCGGCAAATCGGGCCACTGGCTGCACAAGCAGTGATGAGTCCAGGAAGTGAATAACCAAAACCGGTAACAGGGTTGTTTATTAAATGGGCTACACTAAACTTATATTTTCAATCATGTGCCGACTGTTTTGGCGCTATTTAGAATAACAGCAGAGACATCTATGCCGATTATATTAAAAGAACTTGCCGATTTTTGCGGCGCGCGGATTGAAGGCGGCGACCCGTCAGCAATCATCTATGCAGCGGCAGAAATCACCTCTGCACACCTAGGCCAAGTCACACAGTTGACTAACAGCCGTTATACCCGACATATCAAAGACTCAACGGCTTCCGCCTGCTTTATTGCGGAAGGTTTCGGTGTCGAGGATGTGCCTGAAAGCATGGCGCTGTTAATTTGTGCTGATCCCGAAATCAGCTTTATCAAAGCGGTCGAATTACTGCATCCTGCCAGGATTTATGATCGACACATTGCGCCACAGGCGGTGCTTGAAGCTAATGTGTCGTTAGGCAGCGAGCTGTATATCGGCCCTTATGCGGTCATAGGCGAAAACTCCAGCATAGGCGATGATAGCCAAATACATGCGGGGGCTTATCTGGGCCGAAATGTCAAAATAGGCAAAAACTGTCGGATTTATCCTTATGCGGTTATTTATGACGATGTGGTCATCGGCAATAATGTCATTATCCATTCAGGCGCGATCATCGGCGCTGACGGCTTTGGCTATAAGTTCAGAAATAATGTGCATGTCAAAGTCCCTCAAGTCGGCAATGTGGTTATTGAGGACAATGTCGAGATCGGCGCTAATACCTGTATAGACCGAGGCGCACTGGGCAGCACGTCAATAGGTGCGGGCACTAAAATCGATAATCTGGTGCAGATTGGCCATAACAATAAAGTCGGCAAAAACGTGATTATGTGTGGTTTAACGGGGGTGTCCGGTTCCTGCAACATTGAAGATTATGCAATTTTAGCGGGAAGTTCGGGCATTGCCGATCATGTTACGATCGGTCAGGGTGCCGTGGTCATGGCGCGTTCCGGCGTGGCAGGCGATGTCAAGGCAGGTACGCAGGTTTTCGGCAGTCCGGCAAAAGATAAGAAGACGGCTTATAAGGAGCAGATCGCCATCAGCAAATTGCCTGAGCTATTGAAAAGAGTAAAAATGTTGGAAGAAAAAATCCAGATACTGGAAAAAGACGCCTAACCGCTTATCTTCAGACTTGGCCTTCCATGAACGGTTTAACCACACCGAGGCTTTATGCCTGAAAACAGGTTGTATTGCAGGGAACGGCTTGAACAGTCCGGTATCGGATGTTCAAAAGCAAAAACTATTGGAACAAGGGGGATATAAACAGGAGAAAAATACCCCCTGTCAAAAACAGAGGGTATTTTTTTTAAAAGACTGTTTTTTTCAGTCTTATTTTAATTATTGTTGCTAGTATGAGTCTTTTTCGCGTCAATTTTCGAGAAAACTTCAGCATTACTCGCTGCAACAGCACCACTTGCTAAATGCTTAGTTTCGTCTTGTTTCAACATTACAACTAAAACAATAACAGCAGCAATCGCAACACCAGCAATCAACCATGTGTTGTCTTTTTCTTGTTCTTCAGCCATTTTAAAATCCTCGAAAGTTTATATTAATATTATTTTATTCCCTTTCCTCAAAGGGGGGCGCCCAATAAATCGCTTTATTGAGCGGCTTGTCGAATTAAGTAATAAACGACAGGGTACTTTTTATCATGAGATATGGCTTTGTGTCAAAGCTATAAATAAAAAAACACCTATTACACCCGAAATTATGACGTTAAAGTGGTCTGCGGCGCTTGAAAAGAAACCCTATTCCGCACATTAACCAAATGATAATTATCGCAAATATCTTTATACGGATACCGAGGCACTCGCGGGTTAAAGATATTACTGCGGATTTAAACTATGTCGACCCTAACACGAGCCGAAGCCTGAACTAAAAAGCTGAGTATCTCTTTATGAGCTACTCTTTCACTGGTCTTTTATCCAGCTTCCTTTGCAACGTGCGCCTATGCATGTTCAGCGCCCTAGCTGCTGCCGAAATATTGCCGTCATGCTGCATCAGTACTTTTTGCAGATGCTCCCATTCCAGGCGTTTTACGGACAAGGGATTTTCACTAATTAAAACCGATGAGTCGCCATCATTTTTATGCAGCGCATTAACAATTTCATCCGCATTGGCCGGTTTAGTTAAATAATGTGTTGCACCCAGTTTTATGGCTTCAACCGCTGTGGCAATACTGGCAAAGCCGGTTAACATCACGCAAATGGTATTATCATCCAAAGAAATCAGTTTTTTCACCAGCTCCAAGCCGGATTCATGGCCGATACGCAAATCGATCACCGCATATTCGGGTAGATAGCGTTCGGCCAATGCTATTCCGGTTTTGACATCGTTAGCCACCAGTACCTCATAATTTCTTTTCTCTAATGCACTCTTAAGTACCTTGCAAAACGTCTCATCATCATCCACCAGCAACAGTCGTGGTTTATCCATTTCCTGGGTTGTCATCTTTATTCTCTGTATTTAAAAGGGGTAGGGTTATTTCCACGCAGGCTCCGCCCGACTCACTGGCCGCGACTGCTCCCGGCAGGCTTTCGGCATACACACCATCCCTGGCGATATTATAAAGATTGATTTTACCGCCCAAACGATTAATCGTGGAACACGCTAAAAACAGCCCTACCCCCAATCCGTGCTTTTTGCTGATAACGGGTTGCTTGCCGGCAAAATCTATTAATTCAGGCGGCAGGCCTGGGCCAAAGTCCCTGATTTTAATCACGACATGGTCTAAATCCCATGATGCGTGAAATTCGACACCTTTTTCCGGAGGTGAGGCTTCTACGGCATTATTCAAAATATTAATAATCGAATGGGTCAGCGTCAGTTCGGCAACTATTTTTGCTTGCATTTCGACTTCGGGATTGATAATAAAACATAGCTTTGCCGTCGGCTTGTGGGTGCGCCATTGACTGATAACTTCATCGATATAATCCGTTAGCAACATGGGACCGCCGGATTCGGCGCGCATTTCACCGGCAGAGGCTGACATCACTGATAGCGCTGTTTTGCATCGATCAATCTGTTGCCGCATGATCAGTAATTGCTCGTGCAGATCCGGAAAACGATGAATCGGGTACTCTTGCTCGAGCTCATGCGTCACGATAGCGATAGTACCTAATGGCGTGCCCATATCGTGGGCGGCGCTGGCAGCTAAGGTGCCCAATGCCACAACACGTTCATCCCTTAACGCATTTTCTCGGGCATCAGCCAGGCTTCGCTCCTGAGCCTTGAGTGTTTTAGCTAGTTCGACCACAAAGAATGCGACCAATCCAGCACTGAACACAAAACCGAACCACATGCCGAAAACATGCAGATTAAAATAATGACCGTCACTCATCGCATGAGACTGCTGCAACGGCTCATGATTTATTGCAGCCGAGTATAGACCGGGCATGTGCGGCTCTATTGATGGCAGAGGGATATTGTAGGCCATCAACATCGTATACATGGACGTGGTTAAAATCACCATATACCAGGCATAAGATTGGTGCAGCATGATCGCTGTAATAATCAGCGGCAACAGGTATACCCAGGTGATAGGGTTCGATGCGCCCCCAGTCAAGTACAGCAATGCGGTGATCGCGAAAACATCAATAACTAACTGAGAAAAAATTTCCAATTCCGTAACGGGATCTTCTGTCTCTAAACGCATTGAGGTATAAACATTAACTACGCCTATCGATATTATCACCAGCCAGAGCGGCTGTTCCGGTAGACGGATATTAAGCCCGTATACCGACAAAATAATCAATATACTCTCGCTGAGTATCATTAAGTTTCTCAGTATAAACAGTGACTTGAGGTTTTTACGGGCAGAAAATTCTGATTTAGGTGCGGCGTATGAGAGCATTTTTATAAAAACGGGGTGAAATTAAAGGCGGCAGCCATGTATATTTAAATACATTATCAGAATTTTAACTAATTTGTGCGTAAATCCCCTTCCTTCAGGTTGGGGATTTAAGCATGCTCTATGAACACATATTTACTTATTGCTAATAGTTGTTTGTAATAAAATCAATGATAACAGCAACCAAAATAAGAATATATCCAGACGACAAGCAAGTTGAAAAACTGGCTAAGTCGTTTGGTTGTGCTCGCTGGTTTTGGAACAACAGCCTTGCTGAAACCCAAAAGCTGTATCATGAAACCGGCAAGGGTTTGGGGCAATTTGCCTTGAATAGCCGACTTCCTATACTGAAGAAAGAGTTTGAATGGTTGGCTGAACCGCATAGCCAAGTCCTTCAATCCGTCAGCTTGAATCTGTCCAGATCGTTCATCAACTTCTTTGAAAAAAGAGCGGCATACCCCAGCTTCAAGTCGAAGCACGGCAAGCAGTCCATTCAATACCCACAAGGCGTAAAGATCGTGGAGGGTAGAAAACTATTTCTGCCCAAGATTGGTCATGTCAAAGCCAAGGTTCACCGTGAAATTGTTGGCACTATCAAAACAGTAACCATCAGCAAAACGCCTACAGGTAAATACTTCGCGGCTATTCTGGCAGAGAATGAGCTGATTCAACCCGAAGTTTCCTATGAGGGTAAGATTCTGGGTGTTGATGTCGGTTTGACTCACCTTGCAATCACCAGTGATGGATCGAAGTTCGACAATCCGCGCCACATTGCCAAGGCGGCAAAGAACTTGAGGCGTAAGCAACAAAAACTTTCGCATAAAGTAAAGGGCAGTAACACCCGTAACAAAGCCAGACTTCTTGTTGCAAAAGCGCATGAAAGAATCGCCAATACTCGCAAGGACAATCTGCACAAACTTTCTAAACGGTTGGTCGATGAGAATCAAGTCATCGCCGTTGAGGATTTGCATGTAAAAGGCATGATGAAAAATCATTGTCTTGCCAAAGCCATTAGTGATGTAGGCTGGAGTATGTTCACTACGATGCTGAAGTACAAAGCCGAACGCGCAGGTAAAGGATACATAGAAGTCAATCGCTTCTTTCCTTCGTCTAAAGCCTGTTCGTGCTGTGGCATTGTGGTCAAATCTCTACCGCTCACTGTGCGTTCTTGGACATGCCAAAGCTGTGGCACTCTGCATGACCGCGATGTCAATGCCGCCAAGAATATCGCGCTTGAGGCGCAACGATTGATAGCGGCGGGAATCGCCGGTACTGCTAATCGAGGCAATGTTAGAAACAAGTCTGGAAGAAAATCCAGTGTTTGTTCAGTTGCCGTTGAAGTTAGAAGCTCCGTCCTTTAGGTCGGGGTAATTCACATATAGTAAACAACACACGGCTGCGACAATATGCCACATTTTATGTTGCATTCTTTATTGATATTATTGACCTAACTTTTAAGGCTCTTGTAGAGCACCATAGCTGAAAGTTGCGTTATATTCTTCCTAAAACACATTCCAAGGCGGTTTTTTTAAACCGCCTTTTTTTTGTCCTGCGTAATCACTCCCTATCCAAAGCAACGCCTAATCCTCCCAATCCGCAGTATCCCATTGGATTTTTGGCCAGATATTGCTGATGCATGTCCTCGGCATAATTAAATTCGTTTGCCGCCATGATCTCGGTGGTTATTTGGGCAAAACCGGCTTGAGTGAGTTGCTGCTGATAATGCTGTTTCGATGCCTGTGCCTCATCGAAGTGTTGCCGGCTGTAGGTATAAATCCCTGACCGGTATTGCGTACCGATGTCATTGCCTTGCCTCATGCCCTGCGTAGGGTTGTGGGATTGCCAAAAAACCCGCAGTAATTCACGGTATGAAACGATAGCCGGATCATAAATAACCTTAACAACCTCATTATGCCCGGTTAAACCGGTGCATAATTCCTCATAAGTCGGGTTAGGCGTATAGCCGCCGGTATAACCGACTGCCGTGCTGAACACACCCGGACATTGCCAAAACTTTCGCTCTGCACCCCAGAAGCAACCCATGCCAAACAAGGCCTGTTCCATGCTTTCCGGGAACGGTGGAACTATCGGGTTGCCAGTCACCTTATGCCTGTTGGTAACTAACATGGGCGTGTTTCGACCCGGCAAAGCTTCTTTAGTGTCGGGTAGTGTAAGTTTTTTTGATGAAAAAGTCATAGCCTGTGGTATTTTTATAAGACTGTTTGGGTGCGGATCATTATGAGCCTGATGACATAAAATGCACGATTTTTTAACCGGATACCTGATTAGAAACCTTCTTCAGCTGGATGCTCCGCAGCCTTCAATTTACGGATTTCTACTTAAACCGGGACAGATAACATCCCTTTGAGGTATGTTATCTGTAAGCTCCCCCATTTAAGTTGGAATTCCTGCCGAAATGGCAGCCATTTTGGCGCTGGCTGAAACATCTTGCTAATCAGGACCGGATAAACATGATCCTAGAAGCCTCGGTTGACCGCTTAACCGTATATTTAAAGATATGATGCCAATGAATTTTTTCATAATTTGCTAACTGGAGTTTCTAGGATGATAGAGCAAGATGTATTACGCCGTTTTTTATTTGAAGAACTGGGCGTTCGCGGGGAATGGGTCAAACTAACCTCCAGCTGGCAGGCGGCAAAACTGCATCAACGTGGCTCTGAAAGCGTGCAGCAGCAGCTGGGGCAGGCACTCGCGGCCGTGGTCATGTTGTCGGCTAGCGTCAAGTTTAAAGGCTCGATGATCCTTCAAGCCCAAGGCGATGGCGACATTAAAACGCTGGTTGCTCAGGCAACGGATCAGCGAAAAATAAGGGGCTTAGTAAGAAGCAAAGAAAACGTAGCCGTCGGCCCGTTAGACGCTATGTTCGGACAGGGACGACTGGTATTGACCATAGAATCGGAAAGTGGCTCGCCTTATCAGGGCATCGTTCCGCTACAGGGCAATAACTTGGCCGCCGCCTTACAAGTCTATTTTGAACAATCCGAGCAGCTTAAAACCCGCTTGTGGCTATTTGCCAATACAACCCATGCCGTAGGCTTATTGTTACAAGAACTGCCGACACAGGAAAATTATCAGTCCGACTGGGAGCATATCGAAATACTGGCAAATACGGTAACCGAACAGGAATTGTTCGACCTGGATTGCGAACAGCTATTGTACCGACTGTTCAACCAGGAAAAAGTCCGGCTGTTTGACGCAGAACCGGTTGAATTTAGCTGCGCCTGCTCCCGCTCAAATATTGAAAGAACATTATCCGCGATGGGGCGGGCTGAACTGGAAGCCATTTTAAAGGAACAAGGCATTATTGAAGTAAACTGCGAATTTTGTAGCGAATGCTACCGCTTTGATAACATTGACGTAGAAAACATCCTATCCAAAAACAGCACCGCTGCCGACTCCGAAACACGACATTAACTAATCCTATGAGAATAAAACAAATTCTTCGCATTGTTTTGTTGTTGGCGCTGACCGGTTCATTATCCGGCTGTATGTACTGGATTCGGGCTTATCAAGTCTATTTGCAAATGGATGAGTTCGATCGCCACTTTTCGGTCTTGACCAGTGATGAATTTACCTTGCGCTTCAAGGATCCCATCCTTTACAGCAAAGACTTTGTTTCCCTATCCAAACTTTATGCCAGCCAGGATGACCCTACGCCGGAAGGCCGGCGCTGGCGATACTGGTTTCGTAAGGTTGACGGCAACAATAAGCTGATCAAGCCGGAGGTGAAATTTTATTCAGACTTGAGCTTTAATAAAGAAAATCGCTTGATTGCGTGGTCGTTTTCTTCGTTGTTTTTGGCGATTGCCCCACCCAAGTTTTTAGAGGTTTCTTTACGCTCGATAGGCGGCGCCGAAATCGATAAAGAAAAGCAGCAGCTAAAGGCCAACTCGGCGTTGCTGGAGAAAATTTCCGAGGAGTTGCCCAGAAAACCGGCCGTTATGGCGCAACTGGGTGAACCTTTTGAAATCAAAGATGAAGGCGAGCAGGAGGTGTATATTTACCGTTTTCTGCTGGAAACCCATCATATAGAAGAAGGTTATGAGGATCGCGCCCTAAACGAGGTCAAAATCACCTTTGACAAAAAGACCCAGGAGCTGGTTAGAATGGCCGGGCGTTTTGCAGGACTTAAGATTTCAATTAATTATCGTAAATTTCTTGATGAATCGCCGAATGTCGCACAAAACAAACCGGGGTGACGCGCTAGCTAAAAGCTAGTCCCGACAATTATTTCGTTTTTTCCACTCAATAAAAAAGGCCTAGGCAATGACGCCTAAGCCTTAGTTTTTTATATCACGCAGACCGGTTAAAGCCGCGCAAACCAGTCATACTTACAGCTTATCGGCATTTTTATCCAGATATTCTGCAACACCGGCAGGGCTTGCATTCATGCCTGCATCGCCTTTATTCCAACCGGCTGGACAAACTTCGCCGTGTTCTTCGTGAAATTGTAAGGCGTCGATCATGCGCAGCAACTCATCCATATCGCGGCCTAAAGGCAGGTCGTTAACAACTTGATGACGGACTTTGCCGGAGCGGTCGATCAGGAAGGTGCCACGGTAAGCCACGGCAGGCGCATCCGCTTCAACATCATAATCTTTACAAATAGAGTGAGACATATCCGCAGCCATTGTGTAACGAACCGGGCCGATACCGCCTTTATTGACTGGGGTATTACGCCATGCGTTATGGGTAAAATGAGAATCTATAGACACGGCAATGACTTCAACATTACGGCTTTTGAATTCATCCATACGATGATCTAAAGCGATCAACTCACTTGGACAAACAAAGGTGAAATCTAACGGGTAGAAAAATACTACCGCATATTTCCCGCTAGTGGCCTCAGAAAAGCTAAATGAATCAACTATTTGACCATCGCCTAAAACGGCAGGAACTGTAAAATCAGGTGCTTGTTTACCGACTAATACGCTCATTGATTATCTCCAATTAAGATAGTGAAAAAACAAAAGACTGTTAACTTGATGTTAGCCACCGAAAACAGTGGATATTTAAAATTGTACACTAATTTAGTCGGGAATTGTCTAAATAGTTGTTATTTTCAGCTTGCTTTAATTCTAATTTTAATCATAATTTATCATCAATAGCATACAATGAAGGCAGAGATATATTCGGAGTATATTTTTCAAAAAAGCTGGTCATTCTAACTTGGCTGTTACGCTCAGTTAATTCGTTTGATGGAATTTTATCATGGCAAAAAACAAACATATTACCGAACCCGATGTATTTGGTTTTCAGGTACGCATCGTCAGGCGCGGCAAAGAAAGCAGTCGTTATTTTTCACATAAATTGTGGGGCAACAAAGGTAAATCTTTGAAAGCCGCAATTACTTGGCGCGATCAGATGCTGACTGTTTTAAAAGGCAGTAAGACACGCTTTCTTAAGCCGCCCAAAAACAAGACCACCACCGGTGTCACGGGCGTGTCCAGAACCATTAAGTATGATCATCGTAAAGATAAACGCTATCTTTGCTATACCGTTTTCTGGGTCAGTAATTGCAAATCCAGGAATAAAACCTTTCAGGTTGGCAATGTCGACAAAGTAACCGCAGACGATGAATTACATGCGTTCCGTACCGCCAAGCTGTTTAGAAGCTGCTATGAGCATTCAATTGATAATGACCTTGAATTTTATGATAGTAAATTTGCCGGCTGGAAAAAATTACGTTTGTATGAAGACGAAAATTTGAACGCAGTAGAGATATAGCCACCGGCAAAAGGGTGGCTTGCTTGCCGAACGGAAGACGCCCATTTACGCCGTTACAGTTCGATACGTATACCCAGTTCAATGACCCGCTCGACAGGAATTTTGAAGAAGTCTATCGCGCTTGACGCATTGTGGAATAAAAACCTGAATAAGGGTCTGCGCCATTTAGACATCGGACTTTTTTTCCGAAAAGATAGCCGCTCGCTACCGATAAAAAACGATGTCTTCTCAAAATCGATATTCAACCCTTCTTGAATGCATTGCTCTAAAGCTTGCCTGACATCAGGACTTTGCTGAAACCCATAGTAAAGTTTAACCCGGTAAAAATTATTATCCTTGCCAAAGGTTCGAATCTTGATTCGGTGCGCCACATCAACGTAAGGCTCGTCTTTAGTGACAACGGTTAAGACAACAATTTGTTCATGCAATACATGGTTGTGCTCAAAATTATGCAGGAATACCTGTGGCACACCATGTACATTTTTAGTCAGATAAATGGCTGAACCCTTGACCGTTACCGGCTGATGACTGATTATCTTATCTTCCAGATCCTCAAACAACAGTCGCCGCTCATCCATATGCTCTGCTAGTAATGCACGACCTTTAATCCAGGTGGTCATCATTAAGAACACCACAACGCCGATAACCAAAGGCAACCAGCCACCGGTCGGTATTTTTAAGCTGTTAGAAGAAAGGAACAATAAATCTACGGTTAGAAACGTGGTCAAAAAGGTGATACTGGCCGACTTTTTCCATTGCCAAAGCTTTTGAATGACGATAAACACTAAAATAGTATCGACAATCATGGTTCCGGTAACGGCAATGCCGTAAGCGGAAGCGAGTGCCGAAGAAGATTGGAAACTCAACACCACCACAAATACGCAAACCATCAACAGCCAATTGATCGCGGGGATATACACCTGCCCCACCTCATAACCCGAAGTATGTAAAATATTCATGCGTGGGCAGTAGCCAAGTTGTATGGCCTGCCTGGTCACTGAGAAAGCACCGGATATGACCGCTTGAGAGGCAATAACTGACGCCAGTGTCGCCAAGAATAACAACGGAACCATCGCCCAGGTCGGAGCAAGCAAATAAAACGGATTTTTCACCGCCTCAGGGTGCTCAAGAAGCAACGCCCCCTGCCCGAAATAATTCAGCAACAAGGCCGGGAAAACAAAGCTGAACCAAGCGTAACGGATCGGTTTCAAGCCGAAATGACCCATGTCGGCATAAAGCGCTTCAGCACCGGTTATTGCCAAGACCACCGCCCCCATAATTAAAAAACTGTGCCAGCCTAATTCCACCAATAAATGAATGGCGTAATAAGGGTTAACCGCCGCCAATACGCCGGGGGCATTACTAATATTAATGATACCCAGACCGCCCAAGGTAACAAACCAAACACACATGATGGGTGAAAATAGCTTGCCAACCGTCCCCGTGCCTTTGGCTTGCAAAATAAACAGCGCGAACAGCACCGCAATGGTAATCGGCAATATAGTGTGAACTAACGAGGGGGCGACGATTTGCAAGCCTTCGACTGCGCTTAATACTGAAATTGCCGGGGTAATAATACTGTCACCGTAAAATAATGCCGCACCAAGCAAACCAATGGTAATGATAATGTTTGTTTTTTGGGGGCTATCCTTAGCGCTTTGCAGCGCAAAAGTCATTAGCGCCATGATGCCGCCTTCGCCTTTATTATTAACCCGCATAATAAACGTTACGTACTTAATGGCCACAACCAAGGTTAACGCCCAAAAAATCAACGATAGCACACCTAATACATGGGGCTTATCAATCGGCAAATGGCTGCCGAAGATTTCCTTGACGGCGTATAAGGGACTGGTGCCAATGTCACCAAATACAACACCGATTGCGCTTAGCGCCAACACGGACACTTGTTGCTTGGACTGGCTCTGCGAACTTGTCGACATAATGATTATTGAATTAGGAGGGGAAAATCAGCGCGAAATTAATATCGACAAGCTGTTTCTGCTCCGCGCCATTGTTCCGATAACAGCGAGGAGCGGTTAACTCGTTTAAAAAAAACGACCATTAATAAGAAAGTGGACGGCGATGCTGCTGAAGTAGCCCAATGCGATGACCGGCGCCCATTTCAGATGGCTAGTAAAGGTGTAAACCCCTTTCGCCTGCCCCATCAAGCCCACGCCTGCTGCGGAACCGACCGCCAACATACTGCCGCCCACACCGGCTGTCAAGGTGACCAGCAACCACTGGCCTTGAGACATATCAGGCGCCATGGTCAATACCGACAACATGATAGTGCCGTTATCCACAAACGCTGAGGCGATGCCCACCAGAATATTGGCTACCGTGGGATCAATGCTGCCGTAAAGATGGTGTGATGCCACTTCCATATAACCGATGAAGCTTAAACCGCCGACGCCTACCATGACGCCGTAAAAAAACAGTAAGGTGTCCCATTCCAGATTAGCAACTTTTTGAAAAACATCAAAAGGCAACTCCTTTGCTCTTTGTGTCTTCCCTCCCTCTATTTCTGGATTGTTCATTTGTTTCATGGGGCCGAAATAGTCAATTTTGACGTCGGTCAAATCTACGGGTATCAATACGGGGTAAGAAACGCGGGTTTTTTGCAGGTAATAACTGAAAAATTTCAAATAGGTCAAGCCCATCATCATCCCGGCAGCGGGCGGTAGGCTCAGGAAGTTTTCAAAGCAAGCCGAGGTAATGATGGTCAATACGAACAACAAGATAATTATCCAGCCGCCCCGCTTCATGGCTGGAGCTTCTATTACCGCTGCGGGTCTTTCTTGCGGAATAAAGAAATGCATGATAGCAGCGGGTATTGCGAAGTTGACGATGGCCGGAATCAACAGAGTAAAGAAATCGGCAAAAGGCACCACGCCTTTTTGCCAGACCAATAGCGTGGTGATGTCGCCAAAGGGGCTGAACGAACCGCCTGCATTGGAGGCGACCACAACGTTGATGCAGGATAAGGTAACAAAGCGAGGGCACTCTTTACCCATCGCCAGAATAACCGACCCCATCAGCAAGGCGGTAGTGAGGTTGTTGCATCCGGCAGAAATAAAAAACGCCTGGAAGCCGGTAATCCAAAATAATTGGCGATAGCTGAAGTTCTTGCTCAATAGCCAGACCCGCAAGCTGTCAAACACACCCCGGTCTTCCATGGCATTCAAGTAAGTCATCGAGACCATGATGAACAAAAACAGTTCGGCATAACTTCCGAGCGTAGTGCGAAACGCAACTCCGACTTGTTCGCTCATCCCTGCCTTGGTATAAAAAACAGCAATAAATATCCAGATAAGACTTGCTGCAAACACCATAGGCTTGGATTTTTTTAACTCGGTCACTTCCTCGGTCATGGCAAGGATGTAGGCAACAGCAAAAACGATTAACGCCAAAAAACCGGCCCAATGCTGAGTCAAATCTAATGGTTGCGTAGAACTGGCAGTGCCCGTTGCTTCGGCAGCCATTGATAAGGAGGGAAAAAGCACAGCAAGTAGCATCAATATGTGGTTTATTTTGGGCACCATTAACTCCATTCGTTGTCAAACATGTTACGCCGGTTGAACATCATCTATTTGGATACCATAAAAGCGATCAAACCGGCAAAGGATACGCCCAGCACGATAAGTCCAACGGGAGAAAAAGGCTGATAGGCATGGTTTTCCGTATAAGAGGCCTAAAGGCGAGTATTTGTAACTATTCAGCATACCCGAGACAACATCCCTACACCATTGGCCTTTAAGGATTTTAGGCCCTTTGATGGTCAGCACTAGGCTTGCCGAAACAGTGGTTTGTCAGGGATATTATCCCTGCGCTGAATAATTACGAGTATTTTACATATATATCTTAGGTGCTTTCCAAGAATAAACATACCCAAATGACGCAGTAGATGGGCAAAAAGACCAGTCAGTGGGTATGTTTTTTGCAGGAAATCACCTTATCTAAAAGTATATCGTCAACGGATTTCTGGAAGCCATCGCTTCGATAGCCATCGGACAGCAGAAAAGGAAGCCACAGCCTCGTGCTATAAAGCGTCGGTCCTTACCTTGTCCTTTATTAACCGTGCCTCGGAATCAAGCGTGTGAAGTGTGACGCTATTTTAAGCAGCTAAATAATAAGGTGTTTTTATTAAGTAGGCAGCATTAGGGCCAGACTCCACTGACCCCATTTCTTCTCTTACCGCCTTGACCCCGAGCTTAATGTGACGAATGCGGCGCTGATGACTCTATTAAATCGGTTCTACGCAAGATATAGCGATTTGCAAGTTTGCCGGAGAAACGATTGCCATTGTTATCAAGCTGAATGAGCATGTTCTCGGCGACAGAATATTGCCTTGTCGTTGAGTTATCGCGTGGCGTTAAAACAATTATTTTGTTTTGATCATCCCAAGTAAATTTCCCTTTTTCCACGATTTCTCTTTTTGACTGACCAACATTTTGGGTCATCAGCATATAGCTGTTGTTTTTGTTCAAAGCGAGTGTGGTTTTAATGCCCTCGCAACCATCACAGGGTGTAAAGCCGTAATAAATGCCAGGCCAATCAATACTGTTTTGTGCATGATGTGGATTTGTCTCGGTCGTCTCAGCAAAAGCAGGGGTGTAACCCGAAAAAATGGCGGTGAAAAGAAAGAAGATGGAAATTTGTTTAAATGACTGTTTAGATGTTCGCATAGGGGTTCCTTAGTAAAACTAACGAGCATAGTAAGGCAGAAAAGTTGCAATGTAAAACTGGGAAATCCATCTTACGGGTTAAGCTTGACTTACTAAATGTTTGAAAGGGAAG
>JBCKWO010000010.1:0-34919 GCA_038922535.1 Methylobacter sp.
TAAACCGCTAAATACCCCCGCCGATTGGTTAGTTGGTTAGAGCGAAGCATAATCGTAAATTATCTAAGGACGAAAAACTTTGGGATAGCGTAGATAAACAATAGGTTACCAGTCGTATTAGCTTTATTAAGCCACGTAAAAAAGGTGAGAAACGCGACAGATTCAGCAAGAAATTAAAGTATTGCGCTGCACTTTTCCAGTGAAGGGAAAGGAAGGCATTGAAGTCACCTTGGTTCAGGCAAAAGAAATCAATCCACCGACAGGAAAATCGCCACTGACTTGGCGTTTATTAAGTAATCGAACCGTAGAAAATGAAGCGCAAGCCTGTGAGTTGATTAACTGGTATCGCTGTCGCTGGGAAATAGAAATGTTTTTTGATGTTTTAAAGATCGGTTGCAAGGTAGAGAAGCTTCAGTTAGCCAGTAAAGAATGCATTGAAAAAGCCTTAATCATGGCCATGATTATTGCTTGGCGAGTGATGTACCTTATGCGTTTAGGCCGCATCTGCCCTGACTTACCCGCTGAACTTGTTTTTGATTCATTAGAATGGAAGTCATCTTATGTTTTACTGGAAAAGCCTATTCCGAAAAAAACGCCTACGCTTAATACTGTGATAAGAAATTTGGCTACATTGGGAGGGTTCTTAGGGCGAAAATCTGATGGTGACCCTGGCGCCAAAAGCATTTGGATTGGTTTTCAGAGAATTCAGGATTGTGTGTTTGGTATTCAAATGGCTCGTAAACTTGAAGGACTGGATTAATAGTTGTGTGTAAGGAGATTCCTTAAAGGCCAATGGTGTTGATAGTGTCGCTATTTTTGCGAAAGCTTGTTTTGGGCATCCAAGCCCAAGCAAGCGGCAAAAATTACGCGACAAGTTAATGTTCCAACGGCCCCGGGCGTCCTGCTTCTCTCGCCGAATACCCAACAAGGGGTATTCGGCATCGTTCTCGCAATGACTTTACGCGATTTCGGAAAGCCTGCATTTTCACTCCGCAAGCTTCGTGAAAACACATGCACTATCGCTACCGGGTGGCTAAAAAAATCTTCACTCCGCTAAAGCTACGTTTCCAAGATTTTTCAGCGGTAGGGATGTTATCCCTGGTATGCCGATAGTTACACATAACATTTGTTCTGTACTATCTACAGAGGTACTATAAAGATAAAGAATATCCTGTCTAATGCCATTACCACCCGTACCCTTGAGGTATTTTCTCATGCTTAACTTAGTCGCTCAATTCATATTAGGCCTACTGTATGCTAATGCCGGCGAATGGCTGGCGCATAAATACATCCTGCACGGAATGGGGCAAAATCGGCACAGTTTCTGGGCTTATCATTGGCATGAACATCACGCTGTTTGCGCCAAAAACGCGATGCTCGACCTAGGTTATCAATCCGTAAACCTTACAACATGGAACGCCCAAACCAAAGAATTGGCGGTGTTGTCGGGCGTTGTGCTGCTCCATATCCCGCTGTTTATACTATTTCCCCTGTTTACTGGCACAGTCTATGCATCCTTGATACTTTATTACTACAAGCATCGCAAAGCGCATCTAAATCCTGACTGGGCCAAACGGCATTTGCGCTGGCATTATGATCACCATCTCGGCGGTAATAACGCTGGGAACTGGTGCATTACCTGGCCTTGGTTCGACTACCTGATGGGAACCCGTGTTAGAAGCAAGACGCTTGAATAGACGGCTGCTTTGCGACAAATTCACCAAAGTCTATTAGCTTAAAAAATCGGGCTATTTAAAAAACCATTTATACTCCACCCTGTACCGATGCTTTGTTATGGATAACACCCAAGCGACCGGATACAAACCCAATAATAATAAAACAAGCAATCGCCATGTCTTTATTTACCCGTTCAGATGAAAAGTTTCATGTGATTAATTAAATGTCGATTTAATTCGGCGTTACAATGGTGACCATGAATACTAATCTCACTCCTTTTTCGGCGCTGACTCCCGATATTATTTTAAACGCGCTCGACAGCGTCGGCCTGCATGGCGATGGCCGACTGCTGGCGCTCAACAGTTATGAAAACCGCGTCTATCAGGTCGGCATGGCGGATGGATCTTTTATTGTCACCAAGTTTTACCGACCTGAGCGTTGGACATCAGAGGCCATTCTTGAAGAACATGCTTTTGTTCAGGAATTGTTCGATGCGGAAATCCCAGTAGTCCCGGCACTGCCGTTCGGCGACAATCAAACCTTAATTCACAGCGACGGTTTTCGCTTTGCGGTGTTCCCGAGACAAGGCGGTCGTGTGCCTGAGCTTGAGGGGCGCGAAAAGCTGGAATGGATGGGGCGGTTTATCGGCCGTATCCACGCCGTCGGCGCTTTAAAACCTTTTAAGGAGCGGCCTACGCTTAATATTGCCGGTTTCGGCGATGAACCGAGGGCTTATCTGCTGGCGAATAATTTTATACCTGCCGATCTTACCGAGGCTTACCGCAGTGTGACCGAACATGCGCTGGATGGTGTGCGCCGTTGCTTCGAACGCGCTGGTAAGATCAAACAACTGCGCCTGCACGGCGACTGTTATCCCGGCAATATTTTATGGACCGATGATGGCCCGCATTTTGTTGATTTCGATGACAGCCGGATGGGGCCTGCAATACAGGATTTGTGGATGTTGCTGTCCGGTGATCACGACGAGATGACGATACAATTAAACCATCTGCTAACCGGCTACCGGACTTTTTACGATTTCGATACACGGGAGCTGCATCTGATCGAAGCTCTGCGCACTTTACGGCTTATTCATTATTCCGCCTGGATTGCACGGCGTTGGGATGATCCGGCGTTTCCTATGGCGTTCCCGTGGTTCGATACGCCGCGTTATTGGCAGGATCGGATTATTGAGCTGCGCGAGCAAATCGCATTAATGGATGAAGGGCCGCTTATTGTTTGATCCTCAATAAACCCGAATTATCCAGCCGTAGGGCGTGCCGTGCGCACCTTAGCTTCCAAGGCACGCCCTACCCTCTATCAACATGGTTTTTACCGGATTGAATGTCTTCCTGTGTACGGCTAAAATACCAAACCGTTCAATTTCGGCCAGATGCTGTTGGGTGCCGTAACCTTTATGCAGATGAAACGAAAAGTCAGGATATTGTTGGCTGTAGCCTACCATCAACTTATCCCGCTCGACTTTCGCCAATATCGACGCCGCGCTGATCGCCTGCACTTTGCTGTCGCCTTTGACGATGGCCTGAGCAAGCATCGTCAAATCGGGGAGGCGGTTGCCGTCCACCAAAACCTCCTCGGGCCGAATATGCAAGCCGTTTACCGCCCTTTTCATTGCTAGTAGCGTGGCTTGAAGGATGTTGAGTTGATCAATCTCTTCCACGCTAGCTTGGGCAATCGACCAGCTTAAAGCTGCTTCTTTAATGAGGAGATAAAGACTGTCCCGTTTGCTTTCGCTTAGGATTTTTGAATCGGCCAGTCCAATTATCGGCCGCTTGGGATCGAGGATGACTGCTGCTGCGAACACTGGGCCGGCCAGCGGCCCACGGCCTGCTTCGTCAACACCGGCAACGATGTTTTTTGTTGAATAGCCATCGTCCATAATGATTTTAGTTTAAATGCACAGAGGCCATGCTTATCGTAATATACCCCGATTTACATTGCGCAAGAAGCTAACCATGCCGGACAATTCTTTGCTTTCACCGGCCAAATCTTCCATTTGATCAATGGCATCCTCCAATCGCAAATTGGTCTTGTAAATGATCTTGTAGGCTTTTCTGATTAATCGGATGTCCTCGGGGGATATGCCGTTACGTTCCATACCGACCGAATTGATACCATGAGGCCTAGTGGGCTTGCCGCCGACCATAACGAATGGAGGAATATCCTGGGTTATCGCACTGCCCATTGCTGCGAAACTGTACTGCCCTATTTGGGTAAACTGATGCACCAAGGTAAATCCGCCTAAAATGGCGTGACTGTGTAAATGCACATGTCCGGCCAATGAGGCACCATTGGCCATAATGACGTGATTGCCGATGATGCAGTCATGAGCCACATGGGTATAGGCCATAAACAGGTTGTCGCTGCCTATTTTGGTGAGACTGCGATCCTGCTTGGTGCCCCGGTGCATGGAGGCATACTCGCGGATGATGTTTCTATCGCCGATTTCCAATCGGGTTATCTCGTCCGCATATTTTTTGTCTTGCGGGTCTTCGCCAATCGAAGTGAATTGATAGATATGGTTATGCTTGCCTATGGAAGTAGGCCCTTTAATCACAACATGGGAACCTATAATGGTACCTGCACCGATTTTTACACCCGGCCCAATGACGGAAAAAGGGCCGACCGATACGTCATCAGCCAGCTCTGCCTTACTATCAACTATCGCGGTTGAATCAATCAAAATTAATTTACCACCGCTGCGCATCGGATTTCTGCGCTTGCAACGAACTCGCCATCAACTTCTGCACGGCATTCGAATGCCCAGATATTGCGCCTGCTTTTAATAAACCGTGCTTCCAGCATTAATTGATCGCCGGGCACAACGGGTCTTTTAAACTTGGCCTTATCGATGCCGACTAGATAATAAATCATCCCGGCCAATTCATCCCCAGCTGTTTCAGAGGCTAACAATCCGGTAGATTGAGCCAAAGCTTCCAAAATCAATACCCCCGGCATAATCGGTTTTTGCGGAAAATGTCCTTGAAAAAACGGTTCGTTATAAGTCACGTTTTTCACGGCCAGTAGTCTAACGCCGGGTTCACACTCGATAACCTTATCAACCAATAAAAAAGGGTAACGATGTGGCAAGAATTCTTGTATTTGTAATATATCTAGCGTTATGGACATGTCTAAGGATGCTTCTCTAAAAGTTGATGACTATGCGATTAAATAACAAATCGTATGTAATTATTCCGGCATAGTTGACAACTTTTGTTGAACTTGACTGGTCACGTCGATTTTTTCGCTGGCATAAATAACACCATCGGTAAGTAATAAATCAAAATTTTGATCTTTGGCTATTTCCCGAATAGCCTCAACGATACGGCGTTGCAATTTGCCCAATTCTTCATTGCGGCGTGCGTTAAAATCTTCGCTAAACTCTTGCTGAGCTCTTTTGGCATCCCGTTTCTTATTTAAAACATCCTTTTCCAGGTTGGCGCGCGCCGATTCGCCCATCACGGCAGCATCTTTGGCCATTTTTTCGTCCATGCTTTGGATTTCTTTTTGCTGTGCAACCAATTGCTTATCTCTCGGGGAAAACGCTTGTTCCAGGCGTTTTTTGGCTTTTTCCGCCTGAGGTGCTTTTTCAAGAACGGCTGGTATATTGACAAAGCCAATTTTTAAATCAGCGTAGCTCACATTAGCAGCAAGCAACAATCCTAAAAATAAAGCAATTTTCGTTTTCATTGTTAAACGGTTCTCTGGTGAAATTAAAATAAATAATAATTAAAAATACGGCTATTTTGTTAAATTATAACCGTAGGGGCTACCGGCCGGTAGCCCTACAACAAAAATAACTTCTACTAGAAGTTCTGACCAAAGTTGAATTGAAACATCTCTTTTTGATCCCCTGGAGTAGTGACACCATCTTTCGTTGCAGTAGGAGCTATATTTAACGGTAATGCGGCACTGACAGATAAAGCGCCGAACGGCGACAACCACTCACCTGAAACCCCGGCAGAATATTTCAAATTGTTCGCTTTCAAGCCATTATTAATGGATCCGCCATCCAAAAAGGTGCCTAACCTGACTGATTTTGTCTCCGGCATAAAAGGCACAGGAAAAAATAATTCGGCATTACCGATAATTTTACTGGAGCCGCCAAACGGCATACCATTGGAGTCTCTCGGACCCACAGTATTATTCCTAAAGCCGCGTATAGACCCTGTGCCGCCACCGAAATAATTTTCAAAGAAAGGCAAGCTAGTTGTTTTTCCATAACCGCCCCCGTAGCCCGCCTCAGCCTGTAGCCTAAAGGTAAAGTCTTTAGCCACCGGAAGATACAGTTGGTGTTTATAACCGAGTTTATAATATTGCAAATCGCTGCCGGGAACTGTCGCCAACGCAGAAAAACGCTGTTGCCCGCCCCGGTTCGGGAAGATTGCCCGATTAAGGGTATCGTGAGTCCAGCCAATTGAAGGCGACAGTGTCAAAAACGTATCGCCTGTAGCATTGACTATTGGTCGAAGTGGATTATTGGGCTGGCCTGCAGTGCCTGAATTATTTGTACAAGCATTTGTACCATCATTACCAAATAGAAAATCGCAAATTTCATTGGATGAAAAACTAGTGGCGTCCAACGTCGTATGCTTTGCATCGATATCAAAACGTAAGCTGTCAAATTCATTCAAGGGGATGCCGAAGTTCACCCCTGCATTCATCACATTGGTTGAATAATTGGCAATGTTTATTTGTCCGGCATTGCGTTTGGTATAGCCCAAGTTATAGCCCTGACTTACACCATCGACGGTAAAATAAGGATTATAAAAACCAAACTGATAACTGGTCATGAAGGTACTGTTGTTAAAGGCAAGATTCACCCGTTTGCCCGAGCCGAAGACGTTATCCTGGGCAATATTGGCGTTCAACACTATCCCCTGGACTTGAGAAAATCCTACGCCTGCCGACAAATTGCCGGAAGGCTTTTCTACTACCGTGTAATTAACATCAATCTGGTCAGCCGTACCTGCAACCGGCGGCGTCTCAACATTCACCTCTTCGAAATAGCCCAAGCGTTCAAGACGCGTTTTTGACCGTTCGATTTTTGAACTTGAAGCCCAACTGGACTCCATTTGCCGCATTTCGCGGCGCAGTACTTCATCACGGGTTTTGCTATTACCTTTTAAATTAATGCGCCTGACATAAACACGCTTGCCCGGATCGACAAAAAAGGTCATGTCAACTGTTTTTTTGGCTTCGTTGATTTCCGGCACCATATTAACGTTAGCAAACGCGTAGCCGTCATCCCCCAAGCGATCAGAAATTGCTTTAGATGTTTCGGTAGCGCTTTTTCGGGAAAAAATCTCTCCGGGTCCAACCTTGACCAGCTTAATAAGCACTGGAGGCTCAACCACCAGATTACCGGCTAATTTGACTTTTTCCAGCGTATAAACATCGCCTTCCTTAACATTAATGGTCACGTAAATGTCTTTTTTGTCCGGGGTAATGGCCACCTGCGTGGACTCAATATTAAAGTTGATATAACCGCGATCCAGGTAATAGGAGCGCAAGGTCTCCAAATCTGCCGCTAATTTTTGTTTGGAATACTGGTCGTCCTTGGTGTAGAAGGACAATAAATTGGAGGTGTTCAATTCAAGGTTACGCAACAGCGTTTTGTCATCAAAAACAGTGTTGCCGACCACATTGATCTGCTTGATCTTTGCTACCCGGCCCTCGGAAATCTTGATGTGGACACCCACCCGGTTGCGGGTCAGGTTAGACACTTCGGTGGTGATTTTTAAGCCATATTTGCCGTGACTGAAATATTGGCGGCTTAGTTCCTGCTCGACTTTATCCAACACCTGCTGGTCAAATACCTTGCCTTCAGCCAAACCAATTTTCTTTAAGGCCTTGGTCAAGTCATCTTTACTGAGGTCTTTATTGCCTTCAAAAATGATTTTTGCGATGGAGGGCCGTTCCACCACATTAACAATCAACGTTGATCCTTGTCTTTCCAGAGAAATATCCTTAAAAAAACCGGTTTTGAATAGCGCCTTGATGGCCGGCGCTACATTGTCCAATGAAAAATTTTCACCCACATTAATCGGGAGATAGTTATAAACGGTGCCTACAGAGATACGTTGCAGGCCCTTCACTTGAATATCCTCTACAATAAATTCTTCATCACCTTTAACCGCCTGGGAAATAAGTAGAAACAGCAATAGCAAGCGAGAAAAAGTATTTAATTTCATGTAGAAGTCTAAAAATAAAACAGCCGTAGTTCAATATTGAAAATCTGCCGGATTATATCACAGTAACTATTTAAAAAAGCTTAAGCCCTGTGAATAGGAAAGCTCAGCACCTCATCAATCGACGCACTGCCTGACAACAGCATTAACAATCGATCCAGGCCTATGGCCATACCGGAGCATTCCGGCACCCCTGACTCCAGAGCCGCGATGAGACGCACATCTTTAACAGTAACCGGCAGTTTTTGTTGTTGCCTGATAGCCAATTCCTTATCAAAGCGCCTACTTTGTTCTGTCGCATCGGTCAGCTCATGATAGCCATTACCCAGCTCAACGCCATTGATAAACAATTCAACCCGCTCGGTGATCCGAGCATCCTGAACATTGATTTTTGCCAATGACGACTGGCACGCGGGATAACCGTAAACCATGCACAGCGCATTGTCACCCAAATGCGGCTGGACTTTATGACTGAAGATAAGATCCAGCCACAGCGCATGATCGTGCCCGCAAATAGCCACCGCCTCCGATAACTCGCATTCCCTGGCAAAAGCGCAATACTGCTGATACGAAAACACCAAGGGATCTAAACCGGTAAACGAAACAAACGCACCCTGATAACTGATTCTTTGGGTTTCCTGTAACGACTGTCCGCTAAACAAGCCACCGATCAGCTCGGCAATTTCATCCATTAATTGAGGCAAGGTAAAACCGACCCGATACCATTCAAGCATCGTAAACTCAGGATTATGAAATCGCCCCAACTCGCCGTTCCTGAATGCCTTGCCTATCTGGTAGATGGATCCACTGCCGGCAGCGAGCAACCGTTTCATTGCAAACTCAGGCGATGTTTGTAGAAACAGCGTTTTCCGTTGCGGCGACAAACAATACTCGGTCGCGAAAAACTCCAACTGAGGATCTGTGCCGATGCTATGACCAAGGAGCGGCGTCTCCACTTCTAGCACCGACCTGTCAGCAAAAAATTGTCGGATGTCGGCAAGCAACTGTGCTCTTAAGTGCAAAAGCTCGATAGCACAGGTCGGTCGCCAATCTGGCAACACTATTCTTTGACGCGGGAAACGTATTCTCCGGTACGGGTATCGACCTTGATTAATTCGCCGATTTGCACAAACAACGGCACTCTGACTACCGCACCTGTCTCCAAGGTTGCCGGTTTGCCACCGCCGCCTGAGGTATCGCCGCGCACACCGGGATCGGTTTCAGTAATGGCCAATTCGACAAAGTTAGGCGGTGAAATGGCAAGCGGCGCATCATTCCATAAGGTTACCATGCAAGTATCCTGGTCTTTAAGCCATTTAGCGGAATCCCCGACCACTTTTTCATCGGTCTGGTACTGTTCAAAAGTGTCCGGCACCATAAAATGCCTGAATTGGCCGTCGTTATACAGATATTGCATTTCGACATCAACCACATCGGCGCCTTCAAGCGACTCGCCCGACTTGAAAGTCCGCTCAATCACCCTGCCGGTTTTCAAATTCCTGATTTTTACCCGGCTAAAAGCCTGGCCTTTACCAGGCTTTACAAATTCATTTTCAATAATCGCACAAGGATCGTTATCCAACATAACTTTTAACCCGGCTTTAAACTCATTAGTGCTATACGTGGCCATTTTATTCTCAAAGACAATGTGAAACTGAGTCATTATAATAGAGGCCACTACTGATAGAAACTTTAATAATCTCTCATGTCCGAACCACAGTCCGAAATCCAGCACTTTACTAAAAACTGGCAACAGCAACTTGCCGAAGCTTTTAACAACATTGAAGACCTCTGCCGTTACCTGCACTTATCGCCGGATGACCTGCCGGTTTCAGTCGCTGCCGCTGAAAACTTCCCGTTACGTGTACCTTTAAGCTTTGCTGCTTGCATGGAAAAAGGCAACCCGCACGACCCTTTATTGCGCCAAGTGTTGCCTGTTAACGATGAACTATCCACCTACCCGGGTTTTAGCGATGACCCGGTCGGTGATCTGGCCTCAGCTACCCAGACCGGTGTGTTGCACAAGTATCATGGTCGGGTTTTGCTAATCAACACCGGCAGCTGCGCGATCAACTGCCGGTATTGTTTCCGGCGCAATTTTCCGTACGCCGAGGTGCAACTGGGCAAACAACAAGAAACTGCCGCCCTTCAAGCCATCAGGGATGATACAACCCTCTCGGAAGTCATTTTAAGCGGCGGCGACCCGTTGCTGCTCAGCGATTCAAGATTAACCCGGCTTATTGAGCAATTGGGCGACATCGGGCATTTAAAGCGCATCCGAATACACAGCCGGTTGCCTATCGTGCTGCCTGCCCGCATCACCGATGAATTGATCGACACAATCCGCCAAAGCCCCAAGCAAATGGTATTAGTCGTCCACTGCAACCATGCCAATGAAATCAACGAGCGCGTCATTGCCGCCTGTAAGCAGCTGAAAAACAGTGGCATCAGTTTATTTAATCAATCGGTGCTGTTAAAAGGCGTGAATGATAATGCCGAAGTTTTATGTGAGCTGAGCGAACAACTATTCAGCCACGGCATCATCCCTTATTATCTGCATTTATTGGACAAAGCGACAGGTACGGGGCATTTTGAAGTTTCTGAAATAGAGGCTATCGCGCTAATCCAACAGGTTCAAGCCACCCTGCCCGGCTATCTGGTTCCAAAGCTGGTCAAAGAACAGACTGGAGGCAGCTCAAAACAGACTATTTTATAGCTTAGTCTTTTCGATTAGTTATACCGTGCGGCACATGCGCAGCGGCGACATGCTCGGCGGCAGACTCGCAATGACTTTTTTGATCGTCAAAGAAAATATCCGCGCCGAAGGCTTTCAAAAAAGCGCCTTTGGCTATGCCGCCCAAAAATAGCGCCTCATCGATACGAATGCCCCAGGCTCTCAATGTCCTGACTACCCGCTCGTGTGCCGGAGCCGAACGGGCGGTCACCAAGGCAGTCCTAATCGGTGACGATTGCGGATCGAACTGCGTTTGAATATGATGCAAAGCGCTCAAAAAATCCTTGAAAGGCCCTCCCGGCAACGGCTTCTTGGCTTCGTTGCGCTCATTTTCGGTAAACACCTCCAAGCCGCGCTGCTGATAAATCCGCTCAGATTCATCCGAAAACAACACCGAATCGCCATCAAAAGCGATGCGTAGCTGATCGGAATGATGCGTCATAGACGGACCGCAAAGAATGGTCGCAGCCGCAAAACCTGCATTCAGCGCCTTAGCAACATCATCGGCATTGGTCGATAAAAACAAATGCGCACCGAATGCAGGAATGTAACCGTAGGGAGACGCGCCGCTAGTAAATGCCGCGCGAATAATGTTCAACTGATAATGGGCAATCGAATTGAAGATTCTTAACCCCGTGTCGGCGCTATTTTGCGACAACAGAATGATCTCCACCAACGGATCGTCGGGGCAGCTGTCATTTAAGCTCAAAAACTTTTTAACCAGGGAAAAACCGTAGCCCGGCTCCAAAACCTCATCTTCATGTGCTATTTGATAGCGACAAAAGGCCTCCCTGCCATGCGTTTCAAATATCGCATGCGATTCATCCAGGTTGAATAACGCTCTGGACGATACTGCTACAACCAGCTTTTTCTCTCTCATAACGGCGAAACCTAGTTATCGCTCACCCACACCGAATCCAGATTAAGCGATTTTTTTATTCTATCCGTATTTGAAGAGGCTTCTTGTTTACTTTTAAAGCCTCCGACTCGGAGTCGGTACATTGTTGAATTTTTTTCATGGACGGGAATTACTTCAGCAAAAATACCTTGCCGGGCAAATTCAGCCGCTTTGCTTTTGGCAAACCACTCCTGTTTAAATGCAACCAGATTCACACCCCATTTACCAGCAATAACTTGATTTAAAACAGATTTTTTTGTAGTTACCGGCTTAACATTTATCACTTCGGCTTGAGTTTTTACTTTGGCAGGCGCAGACGAGGTTTCAGGCTCCACCTTCTTTGCATCTCCCTTGGTTTCTGCTTTGGCATCTACTTTAGCCGTTGTTGTTTCATGTATAGCTCTTTCTTTGATCGGAGCGTGTTCATGGGTTGCACTCTCCTTGGACAAAGCAGACGCTGACTTGTGCGCAACCACCTCTTTGACCACTGGATGCTCGTGTTTTGCTTCAGTTTTAACCTGTGCAACCTCCGCCCGTGCCTTTTCTTTAACCGGTGCGTGGCTCTCCTTGACCGAAGCTGGCGCTGATTCATGCGCAACTACCTCTTTGGTCGCCGGATGTTCATGCTCTGCTTCGGCATTGGAAGATTTTGCAACGACTGCGGGCATCGAAGCCAATCCACCCATTTTAACCTGCAACACATCTAACGCTTTGCTGACCCTATTCTGTTTCGCGACAACATCAAGCACCTTATTATTTAGCACATCAACAGGAAATCGGGGGGTCTCTTTAAACTCCGATATAAATCCATAGACCTGCTGATTCAGTTGCACAACTGAATTCATCACAGCGTTAACTTCTTCATTAGGATTATTTTCAATATTCTTTGCTAGGCTTGCCTCAAGGACTGCAACTGTTTCAGTTAATTTTGAAACTTCAGTTTTCGCACCATGCGTTATCACACCCAATACACCGGCTGCACTTAATGCGACAATGCCAAACCCCAGTGCCACATAATTGAAAAGCCTTGCCTTTTTAACTTTATTTTCAGCCGCTTCCAGTTGCTTTGTAATGCCTTCCTGTTCAAATTCAAAGGGACTTAGCCTTACATTTTCGACATCATCTATCGCCATGTCAGCCGCTTGTTTCGGCTTGAGTTCGGCAGTCGTCTCGTTATCTCCCGATAAAAGTCCCGCAGCTTCCGATCTAAAGAGATTAGCTAACCCATCATCGTTAATTCCTGCATCACTGCCCCTATCAGAAACTTCCGAACCCGCAGTAATATCAAAATCAGGCAGAAGAAAATCATCTTCCTCAGTCTGCGCTGAAAAATCATCACTGACTCCATTCAATTGAAAAAAGTCATTCAAATCCGCATCGTCACCAAATTCATCTACCTTCTCATTGGCTAGCTCTACCGCAGCCTCAGCATCAAAACCGGCATCTTCGAATAGCTTATTAAAGCTATTCTCGTCATCCTGTAGTTCATTAAATAGTTCATCACCTACTACTTGCTGCACTTCATCCGGTTCTGATGTATCAACCTCTTCATCCTGAATCATATCCGATTCGTCAAAAGCATCGCTAAGACCGAGAAGGTCATCAAGTCCATCCGCCGCAATAGCAGATGAATCCTCTACAGTCCGTTCAGGTTCATCAGCTTTTACTACTGGAACTGGAACCGAAGCCGGCTGATTAAAATCCTCACCAAAGCCATCAAAACCTAGAAAACCATCCAGTTCATCATGCAGCTCGTCATCTTTAACGACAGGCGCACGCTTATTCACCTCGGCTGGTATTAATGCGTTATCTTCATCAAAACCGGTATTCATCAGCAACCTATCGATAGCATCTTCATCGGCCTCAAACTCATTCATTGGATCAAGGGACGATTTTGCCTTATCTAGTATGGCATCCAGATCAACATCAAGATTATCCCGCTGTTCTTTTGATTTTTTATCAATTGGATCTGTCATATTCAGGCTCGGTAATGAGTTGTAAGGCAACCGCAAAGTTTAACTGTAGGGCTTGGTACTTATCGGCAGGAAAGCCATTTTTTCTATTTTAATACCAAATAAACTTAATGTTCATAAAGATTCACTAATTTGATGCTAAACTCCCAAAAAAACTTCTAAGAAACAAAATGCAACTAGCTATCACTGCCTTAGGCAACCATAAAATTAATTTTATTGCCGAAATATTACCCGCTGTGCGCGACTGTAAATGTAATATTTTGGAAATAAGATCATCCCGTCTCGCTCAATGCACGGCGGCCTACCTGCTTATTTCCGGCAACTGGAACCAGATTGCCAAATTTGAAAGCACTCTCGACATCATCCAAAGACGGTTGGACATCAAAGTCCACACTTTGCGTCCAGAGCAAAAAGATAAGCCCAAAGAGTGCGTTCCGTATTCATTAGAAACCCTATCGCTGGATCGCGATAATGTCACAGAATCTATCACCACCTTTCTATTTGATCGGGAAATAGACATTGAGGAAATTACCGGCAGCTGTTATCAGGCTCCTTATATTCAAACCTCCGTGTTCTCGACCAAATTTGTGATATTGATTCCGCCGCAACTTCACCTGCTGTCGCTACGGGAAGAATTCTTGGATTTTTGCGACCAGTTAAATATAGATGCCATTCTTGAACCTATAAAACGATAAACATTATTAATGATAACTACCGGCAACTCTGTACCCAACTTCGAAGCCTCATCTACCGGCGATAAAACGGTTAAACTAAGCGACTATCTGGGCAAATACCTCGTTATTTATTTTTATCCCAAAGACAACACCCCCGGCTGCACGCTGGAAGGCCAAAATTTCCGCGACAACATCGAACAATTCACCGCACTCAATGCCGTCATCGTCGGCGTCTCCCGAGATACCGTCAAAATGCATGAAGGCTTTAAATGCAAACAAGAATTCCCCTTTGACCTGCTTTCAGACCCCGATGAAAAGCTGTGCCAGCTGTTCGATGTTATCAAGATGAAGAACATGTATGGCAAGCAAGTTCGGGGCATCGAACGCAGCACCTTCCTGATCGACCCCCAGGGGTTATTGGTGCGCGAATGGCGCAAAGTAAAAGTCAAAGAGCATTGCGACGAAGTCCTGCAAGCCTTACATGAACTCACCGGCAACTAGCCATGAATATCCAAACATCGCCCGATAAAAAGCTGTTTGTCTTAGACACCAACGTGCTGATGCATGATCCGGCCTCCATCTTCCGCTTCAAGGAACATGATCTTTTTATCCCGATGATTGTTCTGGAAGAACTCGATCATGCCAAAAAAGGCCTCACCGAACTGGCGCGCAACGTACGGCAGGTCAGTCGGTTTCTGGATGAGCTAATCCGCGATGCCAACCAGCAAACCATCAACGACGGCCTACCGTTGTCGAGTATAAAACATGGCCCGGATGGCGATACGACTGGCGTCGGACGCTTATACTTCCAAACCAGCGCGATGACCGCACTGCTGCCGGAAAGCATGCCCGGCAACCTGGCCGACAACTCCATACTTCGCATTGTCCTGGCGCTCACCAAGGAACTACCGAACACCACCGTTGTCCTGGTGTCGAAAGACATCAACATGCGCATCAAAGCGGCGACATTGGAGCTGCTGGCCGAGGATTATCATAACGACCAGACCCTCGATGACATCGACCTGCTCTACAGCGGCGCAATGGCGTTAGACAAGGATTTCTGGATCGTACACGGCACCAAAATGGAATCCTGGCAGGAAAAAGACCGCACTTTTTACAAGTTGGAAGACCCCATAGTCACCCAATGGTACCCCAACCAGTATGTGTACATAGAAGACGAGACCCATTTTGAAGCCATCGTCAGATCGGTGGATGGACAGGTTGCGGTATTGGAACTGGCCAAAGATTATCGCGCCAAACACAACAATATCTGGGGCATAACGGCAAGAAACCGGGAACAGAACTTTGCCCTGAATGTCTTGCTAGATCCCAACATCGACTTTGTCACCTTGCTGGGCACGGCAGGCACCGGAAAAACCTTATTGGCGCTGGCCGCAGGACTGACCTTGACCCTGGAGAAAAAAACCTACCAGGAAATCATCATGACCCGAGAAACCGTACCGCTCGGAGAAGACATCGGCTTTCTGCCCGGCACCGAAGAAGAAAAAATGGCGCCGTGGATGGGCGCATTAATCGACAACCTCGAACTGCTAAGCCACAATGCAGAACAGGGCGAATGGGAACAAGGCGCGACCAACAATATAGTGATGAACAGGGTCAAAATCAGGTCGCTTAACTTTATGCGCGGACGCACCTTCCTCAATCGCTACCTGATCATCGACGAAGCACAAAACCTGACCTCAAAGCAAATGAAAACCCTGATAACCCGCGCCGGGCCCGGAACAAAAATCATCTGCATCGGCAACCTGTCGCAAATAGACACGCCATATTTAACGGCGACAACTTCAGGATTGACGTATGTGGTAGACCGCTTTAAGACATGGCCGCATGGCGCACATATCACCTTGCGCCGTGGTGAGCGCTCCCGCTTAGCCGACTACGCTTCGGATATTTTATAAAACAGGCCTCTCTAATCTAATTGGGGGGCACTATTTTTGCGAAAGCTTTTATGGGCATGAGCACCAGGGATGGCGTGAATGTATGCAAATGCAGGAGCAATTTGTCGCCCTTGCCCAACAAGCAGCAAAAACTACGCGGACCGCTATGCCTGCAACTGCCCCAGCCGTACTGCTTCTCTCACAATGACTCAGCGCGATCTCGTAAAGCCTGTGTTTTCACTACGCAAGACCGCAAGCCCCAGGGATCTTCCCCAATGCACCAAGCCATTTTCATGGCATGTGCAATGTGAAAAATACGCTTCGTGAAAACACATGCACTATCGCTTCTGGGGGCTACTCGACTCCTGTCTCGCAGCGCACGTAAAAACAGATTCAGAATTGAAAGTAAAGCTGTTAGCCGTACAAAAAAATCAGGGAAATGATCGCATTGGGCAAAGAATATAACTTTGAACTGGATGAAGTGGAGCCTTATCCACTTAATAAACCGCAATTTGTCGAAGAGCAACTGTCTGAAAGAATGGCTAAGGCTTTGTTGAGCGTTTAAATTCTGCGTAGGACGGGTTCGGCTGAGTATGACCTTCCAAGTTTTTAAAACCTGGAAGGTCTGGCTCGCAACGTTGTCAACAGGCCGGACGGGATTGGCAAATTTGTTGCCAGGATGGATGGTGTTGCAGGATCGTTAATGCCGAGTCCAACAGCGCAAGCCCCGCTTCGGTCCGATGCCAGGTCGACGCGCCGGACGGATGAGGCAGCGGGATTGCTTCAGTACGATGGCCGTGAAAGGTGACCGGGTGAAGTTTGCCGATCACCTCGTTGAGTCTTTTGACCGGCATTAATTGGCTGATTGCCAGTTTGCCGACCGGCAGTATTAGCTGGGGTTTAAGCAGGTCGATTTCCGCTTGCAGCCAGTCTGCGCAGTTATCGATTTCGACTGGACTCGGCACACGGTCACCACCCTTGGGGTTTTTACCCGGAAAACAGCGACACACCGCAGCCATGTAAACACGCTGCCGAAAAGTCTGTTCATCCAGTCCGATGCGCTCGAACCATTTGAACATCGTTTTACCGGCCGTCCAGGCAAACGGTTTTCCGAAACCACCTTCCTTATCGCCGGGCGCTTGGCCGATCAGCAAAATCGGCGATAATACCGGATCCCCGCTCACAACCGGACCAATCATCGCAGGGCATCTGCTGCAATTCGCCAATGCGGCGCGGTGCGCGTGCATCAGTTGCTCTCGTATCGGCATGACCTTAAAAATCAATTTCGATACCGACCGGACAATGATCCGATCCGGTAATCTCTGGCAGAATAAAGGCCTGCTTGACTTTGTCGACCAGTGATTGGCTAGTCAACATGTAATCGATCCGCCATCCGACGTTTCTTGCCCTTGCACCGCCGCGGTAACTCCACCAGCTGTAGGCCACGGTGTCCGGATGGAAATGCCGGAAGGTGTCGACCAGTCCGGCATCGAGAAAACGGCTGAAACCATCGATTTCGACTTGGGTATAACCGGACGATTTATTGTAATTCGGCTTCGGCCGGGCAATATCAATTTCCTGATGCGCGACATTGAAATCGCCGCAGGCAATCAGCGGTTTTTTACTTTGCAGCTGTTGACAATAATCCAGAAATTCCAGATCCCAAGTTTGGCGGTAATCCAGCCGAGCCAACGCCTCGCCCGAGTTCGGCACATACACGTCGAGCAGGAAAAAATGTTCGAATTCGGCGACAATCACTCGGCCTTCCCGGTCATGCTCGACAATGCCGATGTCGCTGATAACTTGCAGCGGTTCATGCCTGGATAAAATCGTAACGCCAGAATAACCCTTGCGTTCGGCGCAGTTGGAGTAAATGCGGTAACCGTCGATGCCCTCCAGCGCCTTCTCGGTCTGATCGGTCTGGGCCTTGGTTTCCTGCAGCAGAATAAAATCGGCATCGAGCCGTGTGAGCGTTTCGGCAAAGCCTTTGCTTTGTACCGAGCGAATGCCGTTGACATTCCAAGAAATTATTTTCATGCGATGATTCCGTCTGATGGGTTTGAAATTGCGTCTTCAATAGTGAGAATACGTTTTGGCGTTATTTTAACCGTCTGCTTTTCGGCTAACCAGACGTTTTCAGTTTTATTTTTAAGCGGGTACCAACCCCCTGAGTTGATATTCAATATATGAAATCAATAGGGGAAGATTAAATTGATATTTGAATTCAATTCGTTTAGCCTGTCGGCTTTAGTTTTTAGAGTTAAACCGATGATTGGCTTGCACCTCATTTTGAGTTGCGCGGGTTCCCAAGTCCAGAAATCTCTAGCTTTCTGTGTTTCGGGAAGCTAGAGCTTCCCACACTGCGTTCCCAAGGAACGTACATAAAAAATATGTGCAAACGAATTTACCGTAGGAGCGGCTTTAGCCGCGATTATCGCGGCTAAAGCCGCTCCTACGGTAATGTAAATGCTCACGTTATTTCATGCGCATTCCCAAGCTGGAGCTTGGGAGCCAACAAAAATTCTAAATCAAATACTGCCAATATGACCGTAACCCTCAATAATGATGCTCTCCGAAAACGCGCCGCCGCATTTTCTAAAGAATTTTCACAATCAAAATACGAAATGGGTGAGGCTCAGGATTTTATTCGCGGCCTCTGTCATGTCTTCGACTTAAACCACCGCCGCGCCGTTAGCTTTGAAGAACGAGTTAAAAAATTGGGCGGCAAGCGTGGGCGGATAGATGGATTATTCCCCGGCTTACTCTTAGTAGAAATGAAATCCGCCGGAGAAGATTTAGATAAGGCCTATATCCAGGCTACTGAATACTTCCCCGGACTCAACGATGAAGAAATGCCGCGCTGCGTGTTGGTCAGTGATTTTACCAACCTGCACCTGTATAACCTTGAAAGCAAAGCGCCACCGCTTAAAATAAAGCTTGCCGATTTTCCACAAGCGATAGAGCATTTTAAATTTATTGCCGGTTATGAAACCATTGCTGTTCAGCAACAAACCGCAATAAATCAACACGCCGCTGAAAAAATGGCCGGTCTGCACGATGTCATAAAAGCGACGGGTTACCAGGGGAAAGACCTTGAAACCTATCTGATACGCTTGCTGTTTTGTCTATTTGCTGAAGATACCGGCCTGTTCGATGGCAGCAACATTTTTCTTGATTACATTACCAATCATACTAAAGTTGATGGCTCAGATTTGCACGGCGCGTTGACCTCACTCTTTGATACGCTGAACCGATCCAGTGAAAATCGACCTAATAATCTCCCCGAAACACTCGCTGAATTTCCCTATATCAACGGGGCTTTGTTCAAAGAACACCTGGCGCAATGTTATTTTGATGAAGCCTCAAGAAAAACCTTAGTTGAATGCGCACAGCTGGACTGGGGCGAAATAAGCCCCGCTATTTTCGGCTCCCTGTTTCAGGCGATCATGCACTTTGACGATGAAGCCGCCACCGGAAAAACCAAAAAACGCCGCGAGCTTGGCGCACACTATACCAGCGAGGAAAATATCCTCAAAGTGATACGCCCGTTGTTTCTGGATGATCTTGTTGCCCGGTTTAAAAAATGCGGGCGTAATAAAAAACACCTGTCCGCCTTTCATCAGCACCTATCCAAACTTAACTTTTTTGACCCTGCCTGTGGCTGTGGAAACTTTCTGGTCATTGCTTACCGCGAGTTGCGCCTATTGGAATTGGAAGTAATAGAAGCTTTATGGGGCGATTCAGTCAGCAACCAACTCGACATTGACACCCTTATTTTGTGTAACGTCCATCAGTTTCACGGTATCGAAATAGACGACAGCGCCGCGCAAATCGCCACGGTGGCTTTATGGTTGACCGACCATCAAATGAATTTGAAAGTGCAGCATTTCGGACTGTATTACAAACGTATTCCGCTGGTAAAAAAGGCCAATATTGTCTGCGCCAATGCCTTGCAAATCGACTGGACTGAGGTTCTACCGCCAGAAAATTGCAGTTTTATTATGGGTAATCCGCCGTTTATTGGACGCCAATATCAAAGCCAACAGCAAAAAGCCGATTTGACTTTAGTTTGCCAAGGCATCAGCGGCGCGGGAGTATTGGATTATGTGGCGGCGTGGTATATCAAAGCCACGGCTTATATTAAGCAGAGTCCAGCGATACCGGTTGCGTTTGTGTCAACGAACAGCATTTGCCAGGGCGAACAGGTTGGCATTTTGTGGCGTTATTTGTTTAGCCAAGGCATACAACTTCATTTTGCCCACCGTACCTTTCGCTGGAGCAACGAAGGCAAAGGCATCGCCGCCGTGCATTGCGTGATTGTCGGCTTTGGTTTGACCGAACCGAAGCAGCGCCTAATTTATGATTATGGCGATAATATCACCGGCGAACCTGACGCCATTATCGCCAAGAACATTAATCCGTATCTGGTCGATGCGCCGAATGTATTTATCGATAAGCGGCGTAAGCCGTTGTGTGCGAATGTGCCGGTGATGGTTTTCGGAAATATGCCTAACGATGGTGGACATTTATTGCTAACGCCCGATGAAGCCGAAGCTATACGCCAGAATGATCCGATTGCCGCGAAATATATTCGCCCGTTTTTGGGTGCCGAGGAATTTATCAACGGTGGCGAGCGTTATTGTCTATGGTTGAAAGACAGCACCGCCACCGACCGTAAAGCATCGCCGGAGATTCAACGACGCATTAAGAAAGTTGAAGTAATCCGCTTAGCCAGCGCTAGAGAGGCAACGCAAAAACTGGCAGAAATGCCTTATCTGTTTGGGGAGATTCGCCAAAAATCTGATGAATATTTGGCGATTCCAGAAGTTTCTTCTGAACGTAGAGCTTATTTGCCTATCGGTTACTTGTCCAATGTAATTGCTAGCAATAAGCTTTATATGATTGCAGAGGCCAGCCTTTATCATTTTGGTGTATTAACTTCAACTATGCACAATACATGGATGCGAGCTGTTTGTGGGCGATTGAAAAGCGATTATCAATACTCAGCAGGTATCGTCTACAATAACTTCCCTTGGCCTGAAACCAGTAAGGACAGTCAGCAACAAAAAATAGCCGAAGCTGCGCAACAGATTCTGGATGAACGCCAAGCCGAAGTAGACCGCTGCACCCAACAAGGCCAAACCTGCTCGCTCGCCACGCTCTACGCAGCAGGCAACATGCCCGCCGGTTTGGTTAAAGCCCACGCAGCCTTAGACAAAGCCGTCGATGCGGCCTACAGCTACAAAGGCGGCAAAGACGACGCGGCACGGGTAGCGTTTTTGTTTGGGCTTTATCAACAATTAGTGGGCAGTCAATAATGAAAACACTTACCCCCATTGATTTTGGGGATGGTGTGACTACCGCAAGTCAGCTGGGAGCAGGTGCTGCGGAGACGGGTAATTATCTGGATATTGGTATCGTCAGCCAGCAATTGACGGTTTATTCGGATGGAAATCCGGTGCGGTATTATCCTGTGTCCACAGCCAAAAAAGGTGCAGGCGAATTGATGGGCAGTGAATGTACGCCCACCGGCTGGCATAAAATAAGAGCCAAAATCGGTGCGGATCAGCCGTT
Organism: Methylobacter sp.; assembly: GCA_038922535.1. GTDB lineage: Bacteria > Pseudomonadota > Gammaproteobacteria > Methylococcales > Methylomonadaceae > Methylobacter_A. The sequence goes on from JBCKWO010000010.1 coordinate 21,641, forward strand.
AAATTCGGTGTTCGTCGGCAGGCACGCTACGGGTGAAATCTACAGTACCGAGTTGGGCGAACAGCATCCTCAGCGCGACTGGATATTAACTCGGATTTTGTGGCTCGGCGGTCTGGAGCCGGGTAAAAATCGTTACGGCAAAGTTGATACTACCTGGCGCTATATTTATATCCACGGCTGTCCCGATCAGCTCATGAACGGCAGACCTGAATCGCATGGTTGTATTCGCATGGGCAATGCCGATGCGTTGGATTTGTTTAATAGAATTGAAGTTGGGGTTAAGGTTTATATTCATGAATAATGTTTTCTCAAAGGGATGTGCATGACCCGTATTGTTTTAGGTATTGAATACGACGGCAGCGGTTTTTCAGGGTGGCAGTGGCAAACGCATCAGCGTAGTGTCCAGCAGGTGCTTGAACAGGCCTTGTCGAAAGTCGCCAACCAGCCGGTTACCGTGCAGTGCGCGGGGAGAACCGATACCGGTGTCCACGCACTGGAACAGGTCGTGCATTTCAATCCAAAAATAGAACGCGAACTTCACGCCTGGATGCTGGGCGGCAACAGTAATCTGCCGGACGATGTCAGGATCACTTGGGTGAAACAGGCGGTTGGTGATTTCCACGCCCGATACAGTGCGGTTGCCCGTTTTTATCGCTACATCATTTTGAATAGGCCTATCAAATCAGCGTTATTACGCAATCAGGTAACTTGGCGTCCCAGTCCTCTGGATGCCGATAAAATGCACCAGGCCGCGCAACACCTGCTCGGCAAACACGATTTTTCCTCGTTCAGGGCGCAAGGCTGTCAGTCGAAAAGTCCGTGCCGGGAGATGTATTTTATCGATGTTTATCGGGATGGCGATAAAGTCATTATCGATATTTCCGCCAACGCCTTTTTGCATCATATGGTCAGGAATATCGCCGGGGTGTTGATGGACATCGGTGCCGGAAAGCAGTCGGTAAACTGGACGCAGGAGTTACTTGAGGTTAAAAGCCGCAAGTTGGGCGGAGTGACTGCGCCGCCTGATGGCTTGTATCTGGGCGCGGTTTATTATCCCGAGCATTACGGTATTGCTAAACATCCGATATTTGATAAATTACCGGTTGATGCCAAACGACATGATTAAGGACCTAAGGTTCAAGGTTAAAAAGACGAAGGATATGGATCAACCCCGTGATCCTTTGGCTAAGTAATGGATCAAAAGTTGTTTAACAATCTGTAGGAGCGTTGCCGGATACATTTCCACGCTGGAGCGTGGGAATGATGTACCCCTTGCATCTTGCATCTTGAACCTTGAACCTTGTCCCTTTATCATTTGCAATTGCCGGAATATCGGGTAAATTGTCTACTTTACAAACAATAGCGATGGTTGATATGAATAATTTTTTGTCTTTTCAAATTCATGGCGGAGCCGATCACGGCGGTGGCATTGCTGATAACGTTGCAAGCCTGCTGACTTTTTTTGAAGAGCTTGCGACTCATGATGCTGCGGGTATTTTTTCGACATTAATGCCCGGCATTGCCAATATGGCTAATATTCATCCGTTGCTGGTGCATTTCCCTATCGCATTTTTATCGGCTTTTTTTGTCCTGGATCTGATCGGTACGCTGGCTAAAAAGCCGCAATGCCGCAATGTCGCCAGCGGGTTGCTGTATTTGGGCACCGTGGCCGCCGCATTTACAGTGACAGCCGGTTTCATTGCCGCAGGTTCCGTAGCGCATGGCGATGAGGTGCATGAGATCATGGAACGGCATGAGCATTTTGGCATATCCGTATTGTCTTTAGCGGTTTTATTGTCGGCCTGGCGTATGAAAAGCGGAGTCATCATTCAGGGTGGAGCCAACAGTTTTTTTCTGATATTGGCGGGGTTGCTCTGTGTACTGATGCTGCTGGGCGCTGATTTAGGCGGATTGATGGTTTATAAATACGGTGTAGCCGTCAAAGTGGCTCAAGCTGTTGATGTTGATGTTCATGAGCATGCCCACGAACACACCCATTAAAGGTTTATTGGGCGTGTGTTTGCATAGGGATAGGGATTGCGCTTGTTGTTAGGGCAGCAGCTACCTGTGGGCAATAGAAGTTACGGAAATTTTAATCTAAAATATTTTCTAAAAAGGCTAATGCAATCTATCTAAAACAAACGCCCGCGCATGCGAAACCACTGCCTATTGTGCAGAGGCTTAGTCTTCATTAGGTTCGACTGGTGGTTTTTCTTGGGTAGAGGTAGAAGGTGTTTGTGTTTGCGCGGCCTTTTGTTCCTCTGCAGCTGCTTGTTTAGCTTGTCTTTCAGCTGCTTTTTTTGCTAGCGCCTTTTTTTGATCAGCCGCCTTACTTGCAGCAATACTTCCTGTTCCGGTTGATTCTGCTTGAACCAGAACTGGCAATAACAGCGCCGGAATAATACAAAGCAATGCCATTTTAGTTGATTTGATCTTCATCATTATTAACTCCTAAAAGTGAAATAAAACAACTGATTAATACTTTATTAGAGCCAATCTTAACACGCTTGCCATGCGTTTTGTCGCTAAGTTTGTTTATGACGAGATTTGATATCTGTAGGATCCATTCTGTGCGGTGACAGCTCATTACAAATCACCTTCAACCAAATGCTCTAGCTCTTTAGTCAAGGCGATATAGGGAAACAAACTGACCGGCACGGTGTTGTTGATTTCCTGATAAGCACGTTGGTAGCGATTGATGTTAGGTTGTTGATCCGCCTGGTCGAAGTAGTCTGCACAGGTTTCGGTCTTACTTGCCAGGATGGCCTTAATTACGCGGCCTATCACCTGCTTTATATCGGCTTGCAAGCCATCCGATACTTTTCGTTCCCAAACATCGTGCCGGGGTATTTTCGCCAACTGTTCATTGACTTCATGCAAGCCCAGATAACGGGTAGTTTCGTTGAACAGCTTCAGGGTGACGACAAAGTCCTGCGCGGTTTCGGCTGCTAGTGAGACGATCAGCGGAAAATCATTGAGGCTGGATATAAACACTAGCCTGAACGCCAATGGGTCGGGTACACCGTCTTGCCGGTATTGCGCCAGCTGCTCGGTAAATTCGGCGGTGTCACTGTTAAAATGCTGCTCGTAGCTTTTTAAATGACGTTTATAGCAATCGATGGTCTGTTCATTGGGGCGGGTTTTTCTGTCCTGCATCAACGCCCAACGACAAAAACCGGCCAAGGTATTTTCCAATTGCATCAACAGCCAATATTGCAGCTCAGCCGGTAGTTGATTGTCCAGTGCAGCAATCGCCTGCCGCAGCTCATCGCCATCTAAAACCCGGTCGAAAGTCAGGTAACAGGTGATATGATCCAGAGTGTTTTCGCTGTCGGCATCCTGGCCTAAAAAACCGCAACCAGCTTGATTGATGATTTTATTGCTGATCAGCGTCGCTTTAATTTCATGAGCCAAAGGATGACCGGAAAGTTGGTCGGCGTACTTTTGACTAAGCTGCTCGGGGAAATAAGCCTCCAAGTAACAGTCGCAGCATTGTTCCTGCAACAAGGCGGATTGATCCTGTATGAGCTGGGTCAGGTGCATTTTGCTTGCGGACATCAATACCGCAAGCTCAGGGCGGGTTATGACTTGTCCAGGGCGGGACATAACTTCTTTACTTTGCGGAAAGCATTCGCCAGCTCTATCAAAAGAACCAGCTGATTCCAAGCGTTCGGCCAGTTGCAAAAAAACTGCCGTGTTTCCTTCAGCGCGCAGTTGTTCCAGGGATAAACAAAGGCTTTGGGCGACATTATCGGCCAGCACCAAGCGGCAAACAGCTTCAGTCATGCTGATAAATAACGGCTGATAATCGGCGATCAAGCTAAGCTTTTGCAGGCCGACCAGGAGGATTTTAAGATTCACTTCATGATCGGAGGTGTCCACACCAGCGGAGTTATCGACCGCATCGGTGTTGATGCGCCCTCCCCTCAGGCTGTATTCGATGCGCGCTTTTTGGGTGAAGCCCAGATTTGCGCCTTCGCCAACGACAGTGGCGCCCAAGTCGGCCGCATTCACCCGCACGTTGTCATTCGCCCTATCGCCGACATCTTCGTGTGTCTCCGTCTCGGCTTTTACATAAGTGCCGATACCGCCCAGCCATAATAATTCCACCGGAGCTGCCAACAGGTAACGGATCAGCGACTCGCCATCCAGCGATTTGTAACGGACGCCTAACCATTTTTTCAACTCGGCGGAAATCGGAATATCTTTGGCCGACCGTGGATAAACACCACCACCTGTCGAAATAAGCGTCTGGTCATAATCGTTCCAGCTGGAACCCGGCAGTTCAAATAAACGCTTGCGCTCATTAAAGGCCGCATCGCTAGCTTCGGGATTGGGGTCGATAAAAATATGCTGTCCGCTAAAAGCCGCCAACAGTCGGATACACGGCGACTGCAACATGCCATTGCCGAACACGTCGCCGTCCATGCTGCCGATGCCGACGACGGTGAAGGCTTCGGTTTGTATATCCTTGCCTACAGGACGACCCATCGCGGCTAAAGCCGCTCCCACAGGAGCGGAAGCTTCGCCTATCTCACGAAAATGGCGCTTGACGCATTCCCAAGCGCCTCGGGCGGTGATGCCCAGCGCCTTGTGGTCATAACCATAGGAGCCGCCGCTGGCAAAGGCATCGCCCAACCAGAATTGGTATTCTGCAGACACCGCATTGGCCATATCCGAAAACTGCGCCGTGCCTTTATCGGCGGCGACGACCAAATAAGGGTCGGGATCGTCGTAGCAAACGCTATTCTGCGGCTGGACGATCTTGTCGTTGATATAGTTGTCGGTCAAGTCCAGCAAGCCGTGGATCAAGGTGAGGTAGGCTTTTTTCCCAGCCTCTTTGACGTTCAGGCCGTTATTTGGCAGCGAACGCTTTAAGCTGTTCTTTTTAATTACAAACCCGCCTTTGGCTCCGGTCGGGATAATCAGGGCGTTTTTGCTGATCTGGGTTTGCATTAAGCCCAGAATTTCTGTCCTGAAATCATCGGGACGATCCGACCAGCGGATACCGCCACGAGAAATCTTGCCGCTACGCAAATGGATGCCTTCCATATCCACCGCATGAACATAAATCTCGTTTTGCGGTTTGGGCGCGGGCATGTCGATAATGCCCAGGCTGTTAATTTTAAAGGCGATGAAATAATCCGCCATGCCACGGCGCTGGTGAAAATTACAGCGCATCGTCGCATCGATCAGGTTAAACAAGGTGCGCAAAATACGGTCGTCGTTAATATCGCTAACCGAGGCGATGCTGCCCAGCAATTGCAAGCGCAACGGGAATGAAGCCAGCTCTTCCCGTACCGAAGGATCGACCCACTCGGGATTCGGCCTAAAGCGCACTTCAAAGTATTGATACAAGTCTAGCGCAACCTGAGGGTTGTTAAGCAAGGCATGATGGACGCTGATTCGGCTAGTATGATGCCCCAATTGCAGGTAATAGTTCCGGTATGCCCTGAGCACGTCGATCTCCTGCCAAGCCATTCCGGTCAAGACACACAGCTTATTAAGCGCGTCATTTTCCACCATCCCATCCATCATCAATTGGATGGTTTCTAGCATTCGGCTTCTTAATATCGAAAATGGCGCGCACTGGCTTTTGGCCGCCTTGATGGTGAAGCTTTTTATAAACAGAGTGACGCCATCGACCTCGACCTGAAACTGCACCTGATCCATCACTCTTAAGTGCATGTTTTCCAGCGCCGGGATATATTCGTCCAGATAACGCGGCTGTAGGTTGTAAAAATGCAGCCGGTAATGATCGATTTTTTTACCGGGATTAAGTAGGCCGATGCGCTGTTTACAGGATGTATTTTCTGCCAACAGCGGCTCAAGATGCAGCATATCTTTTAGCGCATAACGCGGCGAGACCAGCGCCCGGTATTCGTCTGAAAACGCCGCATGGTATTTTTGCCATAACCGGTGACCGGTCGGTGTGCCTAAAGCCCGTTCAGCGAGTTGCTGCAAGGCTATCGACCAGGTTTTGGTAGGTCTGTTCAATTGCTTATCCGCCTTATTGAAGGTTTACGACAGGATTGTTTTCAGCTCAGATACTTGATGATTTCCAATACATTGCAATCGCCCTGCCGGGTATAGGTAACCGAATCCATCAGGGTACGGATGAAAAATATGCCCATCCCGCCTTCTTTAGGATGATCAAAATCCGGCAGCGGCACCGATTCCATATCGAAGCCCTGTCCGTGATCGTACACCTTGATGTTCAGTTCGTTTTGCTGGATATGGATGGTTATCCTGACGGTGTCTTTCGGATCATGATGACCTGCGTGTTTGATCGCATTGGCGGTCGCTTCCGTTAGCACCAGATTTAAATGATAAGCCAACGCCTCCCGGTCGCCGGAAAACTCATCCAGCTCTTTGGCGATATGCTCGCCGATGCTCCCGATCAAATCCAAATATTTGGTCTGGGTCGGAATGATCACCTCTACCTGAATAACTGAATTACACATACTCAACCTCTACGTTTCGTTATCGAAAGCCTCATTTAAATCCGCATAGATCTCAAACACCCTGTCCAGTCGGGTCAACTCAAACATCGACAATACCTGTTGCTGCATGTTGGCTATCGCCAGCTTGCCCGACTTGGCCGCTGCATTTTTATGCCCCGACAGCAAAGCGCCCAGACCGGAGCTGTCGATAAAACGCACCCGTTCCAGCTGGACGATAATATTGACCTCGCCCTGCTCTATCAGATGCAAAATAGCTTCCTTTAACTCACCTGAATTATGCGCGTCTATCCTTTCATCCTGAATAAAAAGGACGGTACAGCCATTTATTTTTTCCTGCGTCAAATTCATAGGTTTTTCTTGGGTGAGATAAGCATTTAAAATAATTTAGATAATCGAATCATAGCACCATCCGCGACATTGCAAACCGATTATATTAGACCTCGAAAAATCAATTTTTACCACGAACGACAACATGGATGCAGGAGGTAAAGTACCAAAAGTATAACGCCATGGATGGCGTGTAGTAGAGCACCAAAAGTAGGCGCCTCTAGGCGATAATGTAAATGCTCAAGTTATTTCGTGCTTGTTCCTTCAAGCGGGGAAACTTACAGATAACATCCCTCAAAGGGATGTTATCTGTCCCGGCTTAAGTGGGAAGCCGAAAAATCGGTCATGATATGGATGCTAATTATTGCCGTATCTGTGCAACTGATCTTCCCCAAACGATGTAAGCGCTCAATCTCTCTTTGAAAAAGCGGGGTAAGGCGGAATCAATTCATTTGGATTATGCCGGACTTTACAGTACATTACCGAACCTCGCAGAAGTTAAGGAACAAGCAGTCGTTGATGCCATTCCCCGAGGACAGCAATAAAACACAATCACACGAAACCAAGCAAACCAATGGCCATCAAGAAATCCGACCTCTACTCCTCCCTTTGGGCTTCTTGTGATGAACTGCGCGGCGGCATGGATGCCAGCCAGTACAAGGACTATGTCCTGTTCATGCTGTTCATCAAATACATCTCCGACAAATACGGGGACTCGGATGACTTCGCCCCGCCTGTCACGATTCCAAAGGGTGCCAGCTTCAAGGACATGATCGCCCTCAAGGGCAAGAGCGACATCGGCGACAAGATCAACACCCAGATCATCCAGCCGCTCATCGACGCCAATGCTCGCCTCGCCCGCAGTGACTTCCCCGACTTCAACGATCCGCAAAAACTTGGCGAAGGGCAGGAACGGGTTGAACGACTCACTAACCTCGTCAGTATCTTCCAGAAGCCGGAGCTGGATTTCTCCAAGAACCGCGCTGAGAACGACGATATCCTCGGCGACGCTTACGAATACCTGATGCGGCACTTCGCCAGCCAGAGCGGCAAGAGCAAGGGGCAGTTCTACACTCCGTCCGAGGTCAGCCGCATCATGGCCAAGGTCATCGGTATATCCCCGCAAAATTCGGTAGCTAGCACGACCGCTTACGACCCCACTTGCGGTTCCGGCTCGCTACTGCTGAAGGTAGCGGATCAGGCGGGTAAGCACATTACGCTGGAAGGCCAGGAGAAGGACGTGACCACCGCCGGTCTCGCCCGCATGAACATGATCCTGCATGACTTCCCGACTGCCAATATTCTGTCGGGCAACACCCTGGCCGCGCCCAAATTCAAGGACGGCGAGCAGCTCCGCACCTATGATTACGTGGTCGCCAATCCGCCATTTTCCGACAAGGCGTGGAGCACCGGCCTCATTCCGTCCGCTGATCTCTATCAACGTTTCCATTGGGGCGAGCCGCCGGCGAAGCAGGGCGATTACGCCTACCTGCTGCACATCATCCGTTCCATGAATAGCACCGGCAAAGGCGCGTGCATTCTGCCCCACGGCGTGCTGTTTCGCGGCAATGCCGAGGGCGTGATCCGCCAGCAACTGGTGCGCTCCGGCACCCTCAAGGCCATCATCGGCCTGCCCGCGAATCTCTTTTACGGCACCGGCATCCCCGCTTGCATCCTCGTGCTCGACAAGGAAAACGCCAATGCTCGCAAGGGCATCTTCATGATCGACGCTTCCAAGGGCTTCATCAAAGACGGCCCGAAGAACCGCCTGCGCGATCAAGACATCCACAAGATCGTGGACACCTACACCCGCCAGGCCGAAGTGCCGCGCTACGCCCGCATGGTGTCGGTCGCGGAAATTAGCGATCCGAAGAACGACTACAACCTCAACCTCCCGCGCTACATCGATAGCACCGAGCCGGAGGACATTCAGGACATAGACGGCCACCTGCGCGGCGGCATCCCCGAGCGTGACATTGCTGCGCTCTCTCCCTTCTGGGAGGTATTCCCAACCATTCGTTCTCTGCTCTTCGAGAAAACCGCTCACACCGGCTACAGCCAGCTTCGCATCCCCTTGGTGGACATCAAGCCAGCCATTTTTGGCCACGCTGAGTTCGCCGCCTTTAACACGACCGCCACAAAACTGTTCATAAAGTGGAAGACCAGCAACTATCCAAAACTCCAAGGCGTTTCCAAAGATGGACACCCCAAGGTCCTCATCGAAGCCATCGCAGAAGCTTTGCTGGTTTCTTTCCATAATGCCCACCTGCTCGACCACTACGACATCTACCAGCACCTCATGGACTACTGGGCGGAGACTATGCAGGACGACTGCTACCTGATCACCGCCGATGGCTGGATGGAGGCGGCCAAGCCCCGGCTCATGGTGGACGACAAGACCAAGAAGACCAAGGAGAAATCCGACTTCACCATCGGCAAAAAGAAATACAAAACCGAGCTGATTCCTGCCGCGCTGGTCATCGCCCGCTACTTCGCCAAAGAGCAGGCGACCATCGAGAAACTGGAGACCGACATCGCCGCCCTCCAGCAACAGATGGAAGAACTGGCCGAGGAACACGGCGGCGAAGGCGGTTTGCTGGAAGACGCCAAAAACGACAAGGACAAACTCACCAAAGCCTCCGTCGCGGCGCGGCTGAAGGACATGAAGTCCATGGATGGACAAATGTCGCGGGAGGCAGGGATGCCGGGAGCGACCAACGGCGACGCCGATGCCGCCGACGAGCGCAAGCTGCTGGCCGACTATCTCGCCTTGAGTGAAGACGAGGCGACCGCGAACACCGCCCTCAAGGGCGCGCAAGAAAGCCTGATGGAAAAAGTGTTCCAGCAATGCGCCAAACTCACGGAGGACGACATCAAAACCCTCGTGGTGGACGACAAATGGCTGGCCACCCTCGCCGCCGCCGTGCAGGGCGAAACTCGACCGCGTCTCGCAGACCCTCACCGGCCGCATCCGCCAGCTCGCCGAACGCTACGCCACCCCGCTGCCGCAGCTCACCATTGAGGTCGCCACGCTCGCCAGTCGCGTGGAGGAACACCTCAAAAAGATGGGATTCCAGTCATGAGTAAAGAAAAGAAGCTGCAAATCCGCAACAGCACCGCCGAGTTTCTTGTCTTTACCACACAAGCGGACGAAGACGCGATAGAGGTGCGCGTCGCGGATGAAACGGTCTGGTTGTCTCAGAAGCTGATGGCGGCGTTGTTCGAGGTTGATGTGCGAACAGTCAGCGAGCATTTGGGAAATGTGTTCGCCAGCGGGGAGCAAAGCGAGCAGGCAACCATCCGGAAATTCCGGATAGTTCAAACCGAGGGCGCACGGGAAGTGTCTCGTCAAGTAGATTTCTACATCCTCGATGCCATCATCGCCGTCGGTTTTCGCGTCAACTCCGTCCGCGCCATCCAGTTCCGCCAATGGGCCACCGGCGTGCTGCGTGACTTTGCCATCCGTGGTTATGTGCTGGACAAGGATCGCCTAAAGAACGGCGCCTTCCTGAGCAAGGAGTATTACGAAAACCTGCTGGCCGAAATTCGCGAAATCCGCGCCAGCGAACGCCGCTTTTATCAGAAGATTACCGACATCTACGCCACCGCGATGGATTACGGCGTCGAGGCCGGGACCACGCAGACCTTCTTTGCCACCGTGCAAAACAAGCTGCACTTCGCCATCCACGGGCGCACCGCTGCGGAGTTGATCGTCGAGCGGGCAGACAGTGCCAAAGAGCGCATGGGCCTTACCGCCTGGAAGAGCGCGCCGCACGGCAAGATTCTCAAGCCGGATGTGGTCGTCGCCAAAAACTACCTCAGCGAAAAAGAGCTCAAATCCCTCGACCGTATCGTCACCATGTATCTCGACTACGCCGAGGATCAGGCCGAGCGAGGCATCCCCATGACCATGCAGGATTGGGCCACCAAGCTGAACGCCTTTCTCCAGTTCAATGAACGCGAACTGCTTGACCATCCCGGCAAAGTCACCGCCGAAGTCGCCAAGGCTTTTGCCGAAAGCGAATTTGAAAAATACCGTATCGTTCAAGACCGCCTGTTTGAGTCCGACTTTGACCGCGCGATCAAGCAACTGCCCAAAAAGGGAGGCAAGCCATGAGCCAACCGCGTGGAGGAACACCTCAAAAAGATGGGAGCGGTATGGTAGGGTCGGGTTTTAAACCCGCCCCAATCGGATCGGCGATTCACCGTCGCCGCAGCATTCGTTTGCGTGGATACGATTACGCTCAAGCAGGCTTCTATTTCGTCACGATATGCGTTCGAGACAGGGAATGCATGTTTGGGGAGACCGTGGACAACGACGTGCGCCTGAGTAAATACGGAACACTGGTAGCACAAGCGTGGGAGGATTTGCCCAACCATTATCCGCATATTGAACTTGATCGATTCGTTGTCATGCCGAATCATTTTCACGGCATTGTCGTATTAACGCCGGTCGGGGTGGGTTTGGAATCCGCCCATTCCGATGTCCGATCCACCGTAAGGGCGGGTTTGAAACCCGCCCCTACGAAACGGCACGGATTGCCGGAAATCGTGCGCGGATTCAAAACATTTTCGGCCCGACGTATCAATGAAATTCGTCAAACACCAGGCACATCCGTATGGCAACGTAATTATTACGAACATGTGATCCGCGATGAATCCGACTACAACCGCATCGCCGAATACATCGCCAACAACCCGCAACGATGGGTGGAGGATTCCTTACATCCGGATAAACCCGATTTCAAACCCGCACATGCCAATCCCCGACCCACCGTAGGGGCGGGTTTGAAACCCGCCCCCGCCCCAACAAACCGTTGCAACGATGGGGATGGGGACGCCGATGAATAACGTGCCGCCCGGCTACAAGCAGACGGAGGTGGGCGTGATTCCGGAGGATTGGGAATGCGGAAAACTGGAGGACTATTTTTCCTTCATTTCTTACGGGTTCACGAACCCTATGCCGACCGTGAGCCACGGCATTTACATGATTACGGCAGCTGACATCAATAAGGGGCGCATCCAACTTGAAACTGCGAGGAACACGACCGAAGTGGCCTACCGCACGCTCCTTTCACCGAAGAGCAAACCCAAGAAAAATGACATTCTTCTCACCAAGGATGGATCGCTTGGCCGACTTGCATTGGTAGGCGATGAAGTCGTTTGCATAAACCAATCCGTGGCGGTGATCCGACCCAACGAGAAAGCAGAACCAAACTTCCTGAAGCTGCTTTTGGAAAGTCCGCGTTACCAAAAACGGATGATCGAGGATGCAGGTGGTTCAACCATCAAGCACATCTACATCACTATCGTCAATTTGATGCAGATTGCTGTTCCATCGAGCCGCGAGGAACAACGCGCCATCGCTACGGCGTTGAGCGATGTAGATGCGTTGCTGGGCGGGCTGGAGCGGCTCATCGCCAAGAAGCGCAACCTCAAACAGGCCGCCATGCAGCAACTCCTCACCGGCCAAACCCGCCTCCCCGGTTTCCACGGCGAGTGGGAGGTGAAGACTATCAGCGATCTTTGTGAATACCAAAATGGAACTTCCCTTGAGCATCTTTTTAATCAAACTGATGGGCTAAAGGTTATCTCCATTGGTAATTATTCAGTGGCAGGGAACTATGTCGACAATGGCGTTTACATAAACGAAAAGCACAGAAAATTTGTCGACAAGTTCGTATTGAGACGTAACGATCTTGCGATGTCACTATACGACAAAACGGCTGTAGGGGCAATAATTGGACGGGTTCTGTTAATCACGCAGGATGATCTCTTCGTTTTCAATCAGAGAACGATGCGCTTAAGACCCAGAAATGATGTTTCTCCATCCTATTTGCATCACGCCATAAACTCTGACTTTGTTCATAGTGCGCTTGTTGGTTTGGCTAAGCCGGGCACTCAAATTTACGTCAACACAGATGATGTGTTGAGTCTCAATCTTTTCGTCCCGCCCGAGCCCGAACAAACCGCCATCGCCGCCGTGCTGACGGACATGGATGCGGAGCTGACTCTGCTGACGCAACGGCTGGCCAAAACCCGCGCCCTCAAGCAAGGCATGATGCAGGAACTGCTGACGGGCAGGACACGCCTAGTGTGAGAAAAACAGGGAAGTTTTTGGCGCTGGTGGGAAGAGCAACTACTGCGGTATTTTTGACTTCACCGAACCGGGTGATTCAACATATCTTCAGCCTGGTTTAGAGATAATTTATCAGGCATTATTAAATAATATGTTGATTTTATTCTAATTATATTTCTTAATTCGAGATGTCTTGCACTGCAATTACAGAAAAATATCGCTATGCCTATATTTAATCATCATGATTTAGCACTGCTCAACCCGTCATTTGACTCGCCGCTGGTAGACGTTTTGAACGAGCTGGAACACCTGCGCCGCTTGGAATTGCGCGGCTCAACTCCTGCCCCCATTTTTTTTCAGCTCAAGCATATCTTCCATATGCTGGAAAGTTTGGGCTCAGCCCATATCG
>JBCKWO010000011.1:0-34911 GCA_038922535.1 Methylobacter sp.
TGATGTTGCGCGAGAATTGGCGGATTGCTCGGCAACTGCTCCTGCGTCGCCTAAAGCGCCTACTTTTGGTGCTCTACCTCCTGCATCCATGCAGTCGTAGCGCGAATCCGCCCTACGGAATTGAAATTTTTATTTCCAAGGAAACGCCACACAAACCACAACAAGGATTAAAAAATGTACGCAGAAAAACTAAAACAATTTGAGAACGTCGAAAACTTAGGCGGTAAGGCGTGCAAACACGCGATTGCTTGTGACGTGATAGCAAAAACAGCCATTAAAGATTGTTCAATGCACTGTTTTCATTATCAACAAATGTTTGAATTATTGTTTAAGCACTTGCTTGAAACTAAAACCGAATTCGGCGCGTATCCACACACTCATAAACTCAATAAGTTATTGGCGCAATTTGTAAAAGAAACGAGTTTTAAAGTGGATTCATTACGCTATGGCGATGCGCTAAATACCGTCACGGTTTGTGCTGAAGCGTATCGTTATAATTTCTTGATTGATTGTGAAACCTACCAGCATAGCGTTGAAATTCTAAATCCATTGCTTGATGCTTTGATGGAATGTGCCCCCGATTGACAGTCCCAAATTCACATAATAAATGCAACGCCCCTAAAAAAGGTTAAATGGGTAGCCAAAATAGGCGCTGATCTGCCGCGGTTATAGCTTATGTTGAAGGGCAAGCGCTGCGCCATGCAGGGCTTTTGCCAGGGTAGGGTGGGCGTGTATGGTGCGGGCAAGATCTTCGCTGCTGGCGGAAAACTCCATGGCCAACACGGCTTCAGCAATCATTTCGGAGGCTTGGGTGCCGATGATATGAACGCCGAGTATGGCGTCGGTGTCGGCATGGGCGATGATTTTAACCATGCCTTCCGTTTTGCTCATAGCTTGAGCGCGAGCGGTGGCGTTTAACGGATAAATGCCGATTTTGATGGGTTCGCCCATGGCTCTTAAGGCTTGTTCGGTTTGGCCAACCCAAGCAATTTCAGGTTCGGTAAAAATAATGTTGGGCAGGAGGCCGTAGTTGATAGGGTTATGGACGCCGGCGATTTGTTCGGCAACAAACAGGCCTTCTTCTATGCCTTTATGGGCAATCATCGGGCCCAGCAAGGTCAGGTCGCCTATCGCATAAACGCCGGGCAGGTTGGTGTGGCAGTTTTCGTCGACATGGACATAGCCGTTTTCATCGAGCAGTAAATCGGCTTCAGCGGCGGCAAGGTGAGCGGTGTTAGGTTTCCGGCCCGATGCAACGATGAGCTTATCGACACGCAGGGCATGAGTGCCCTCACTGTCCTGATATTCTACGGTGACCTTTTTGGTGGCTTTTTTTGCTGAAATGACCCGCGCACCCAGCCGTAGATCCAGTCCCTGTGCGGTGTAGATACGATAAGCTTCTAGCGCAATTTGCTGATCGGTTATGTTTAAAAATGTTTCCTGTGCTTCCAGCAGGATGGTCTCGGCGCCGAGCCTGCTCCAGATGCTGGCCAATTCAAGCCCTATAACACCCGCGCCGATAATGGCTAGTTTTTTGGGTACTGCGCTGAGATTTAAAGCCTGGGTGGAATCGATAATAAACTCATTGTCTATCGGAGCGTAGGGTAAATCTATTGAGGAGGAACCGGTGGCCAGGACAATATAATTAGCTTCGATTATTGATGTGGCAGATCGGTCAGTCGGCGTTATTTCTACCTGCCGCTCATTGAGCAGCTTGGCTTCTGCCTGAATGCAGGTGATTTTGTGTTGGGCGAACGCGGCGGCAATTTGTCGGCTAAGCGTGTCGATAATGTCATCTTTGCGTCGCATCATCTGCGCAATATCCAGGAAAACAGCGGCTGTCTGGATGCCGTGTGCTTTTAGCTGGTGGCTGAGCGAATGATATATTTTCGCCGATTCCAGCAAGGCCAAAGACGCGACGCAACCGGCGTTGAGATAAGTGCCGCCCAAACTGCCCAGGCCTTCCTCATCTCGCCAGTTATCGATACAGGCGGTTTTTAAACCCAGTTCGGCGCAGCGGATCGCGCTGGAATAACCCGCAGGCCCAGCGCCGATGACGATCACATCGAACGATTGCATTGGTTTTTTTGCCATAGCGTTTTATATATTAAGCAAGAGATGGGCTGGTGCCTCTAGGCATTCTTTGATGGTGACCAAAAACTGCACGGCTTCGCGACCATCAACCAGTCGATGATCATACGATAAAGCCAGATACATGATTGGCCTGATAACAATCTGCCCGTTTTCTACGACCGGGCGTTCCTTGATCGCATGCATTCCCAGGATGGCGCACTGCGGCGGATTGAGTATCGGCGTGGACAGCATGGAGCCGAAAATGCCGCCGTTGGTGATGGTGAAGGTGCCGCCTTTCAAATCGTCGTAGGTCAAAGTGCCTGCACGGGTCTTGGCGCCGAAATCGACGATGCTTTGCTCGATGCCGGCAAAATCGAGCTGATCCGCATCTCGTAATACCGGCACGATCAGGCCGCGTTCGGTGCTGACTGCAATGCCGATGTCGTAGTAGCCGTGATAAATAATATCGTTGTCGTCTATCGAGGCGTTGATGGCAGGGAAGCGTTTTAATGCCTCGATGGAAGCCTTGACGAAGAACGACATAAAGCCCAATTTGACATGGTGTTTTTGTTCAAACCGTTCTTTGTACTGGTTGCGTAGGTCAATCACGCTTTGCATGTTGACCTCATTAAAGGTGGTCAGCATCGCCGCATTTTGCTGCGCCTGCAACAGGCGCTCGGCCACTTTGGCTCTTAGCCGGGTCATCGGAACACGCTGTTCTGGCCGTAGGTTTGAACTGGGCATGGTTGCGGGTTTTGCTTCGGTTTTAGTAGGAGGGGCTTTAGCCTCGATTGAAGCTTCAATCGGGGCTAAAGCCCCTCCTACTATGAGCTGAGCTTCTTGCAGCGTCTTTTTATGCAGATGATCCAACACATCGGTTTTGGTCAGGCGACCGTCTTTGCCTGAGCCTTTGATAGCGGCAGGATCCAGCGCATTTTCGGCGATCAGCCGGCGTACCGAAGGGCTTAGCGGTATGTCCGGCTCCTCATCGTGCTCGGGTTCAGCCCTAAGCATTGCTGCTTCTACGGCTTGAGGTTCCAGCAAGGCCAGCACCTCGCCGCCGACCACAATCGCACCGTTTTCATAGAATATTTTGCCCAGGATGCCTGATTCCGGCGCAGGAACTTCCAGCACCACTTTGTCCGTTTCAAGGTCAACGAGATTTTCGTTTTTGATCACGGTGTCGCCGGACTGCTTATGCCAGGTGATCAGCGTTGCATCGGAAACGGATTCGGGTAGGTGGGGAACTAGGATTTCAATGCTCATGTTATTTTCCTGAAAGTGTGCCTACAGGGATGTAGGTAAGGGGCGTGAGCTGGGAGCGGTAAGTTTTGCCGTAAAGAGCCGAGTGAACGACGGCTTTTTGTTGTTCGATATGGACGCGGAAATTGCCGACAGCAGGCGCTGCCGATGCCTCGCGACCGGCATAAGTCATGCTGATTTTGGGGTCGATATTGTCGCTAAAGTGATGCTTGGATTGATACCAAGCGCCTTGATTCTGGGGTTCTTCCTGGCACCAGATGAACTCTTTGAGTTGCGGGTATTTGCCGACTTCCGCTCTAAATAATTCATCGGGGAACGGGTAGAGTTGTTCGATGCGGGCAATGGCGACATGCTTAAGGTCATCCAGACGGCGCGTTTCCAGCAGGTCGTAATAGACTTTGCCGGAACACATGACCAGACGGGTGACTTTTTTGGGGTTCAGCTCGTCCTGTTCGCCAATTATGGGCAAAAATTGGCCGTCGATTAAATCTTCCAGTGTGGATACCGCAAGCTTGTGTCGCAGCAAACTCTTGGGACTCATGACGATCAATGGTTTGCGATAGGGCCGCAGCATCTGGCGGCGCAGCAGATGAAATATTTGCGCGGGCGTCGTCGGACTGCAAACCTGGATATTATGCTCGGCGCACAGTTGCAGGTAACGTTCCAGGCGGGCGGAGGAATGTTCCGGGCCTTGGCCTTCGAAGCCGTGTGGCAGCAACATCACCAGATTGCACATGCGGCCCCATTTGGTTTCGCCGGAACTGATAAATTGATCGATAAGCACTTGCGCGCCATTGGCAAAATCGCCAAACTGGGCTTCCCAGATAACCAGCGTATTCGGCATGGTCGTGCTGTAACCATACTCGAAACCCAACACGCCCGCTTCGGAAAGCAGGGAATCAAAAATCTGCGCATTGCCCTGATCTTTTTCCAGATGTTTTATCGGGGTGTAGGTTTTGTTATTAAGCTGGTTATGCAGCACCGCATGTCTATGCACGAAGGTGCCGCGACCGACATCCTGCCCAATTAAACGAATAGAATGTTTTTCCGTCAGTAGTGTTGCATAAGCCATGTTTTCGGCAAAGCCCCAGTCCAGCGGCATGGCTCCTGCCGCCATTTTGCGCCGGTTGTCCATGACTTTGGCGACTCTGGGATGCAATTCGAAACCGGTCGGCAGCCGCTGCATCCTGTCGCTACAAAAGCGCAACCGGTCCATAGAAACGGTGGTGGTGCAGGCCGACTTCCAGTCAGAACCCAGGAATTTATTCCATTGGTTGGTGTACGGATAAGGGCCATCGGCCAGGACAGGCCGGGACACAACCGCTCCGGCTTCGAGCAGTTTTTGGTAGTTTTGCTCCAACTCGGTCGCTTGTTCGTCGGTGACCAGTCCGGCTTTAATCAACTTTTCCGCATACAGCTTCCGAGTGGTCTTTAGTTTGCGGATTTTCTTATACATCAACGGCTGAGTGGTTGATGGCTCATCCGCTTCGTTATGCCCAAGACGGCGATAGCAAATAAGATCGATGACCACGTCCTTATTAAAGGCCATCCGGTAATCCATCGCCAGTTGGGTGGCGAATATAACCGCATCGGGATCGTCACCGTTGACATGAAAAACCGGTGCCTGAATCATGCTGGCCACATCGGTGCAGTAAAGCGTGGAACGAGCATCCTTCGGGTTGCTGGTGGTAAAGCCAATTTGGTTGTTGATGACGATATGTACGGTTCCGCCAGTCGAAAAAGCGCGGGTTTGCGACATGTTCAAGGTTTCCATGATGATGCCTTGCCCGGAAAAGGCCGCATCGCCGTGAATCAATATCGGGATTACTGTGTTTTTGCCGTTTTCCCCGGCTCTGTCCTGACGAGCCCTAACCGAACCTTCGACCACTGGGTTGATAATCTCCAGATGCGACGGGTTGAAGGCTAACGTTAAATGAACCGGGCCGCCGGGGGTGCTGATGTCGGAGGAAAAGCCCATGTGATATTTGACATCGCCGGTGCCGACGCCCGGAGACAGCGGCGATGTCCCGGCAAATTCATTAAACAGGTTGGCCGGGCTTTTGCCCAAAATATTGACCAGCACATTTAACCGGCCTCGATGGGCCATGCCGATGACAATTTCATTAACGCCTTTTGCGCCTAGTCCTTGAATCAATTCGTCCAGAATCGGAATCAGTGATTCGCCACCTTCCAGGGAAAAACGTTTTTGCCCGACAAAGCGGTTGTGCAAATGACTTTCGATGCCTTCAGCGGCAGTCAGCAGCTTTAGTATCCAGAGTTTTTTGGCAGGTTCCAGTTCCAAATTAGTTTTGGAGCTTTCCAGGCGGTTGATGATCCAGCGCCGGATATGGGTATCGACGATGTGCATATATTCGGAGCCGATACTGCCGCAATAAATGTCATTCAGATTGGCTATAATGTTGCGTAAAGGCAGTCGGTCTATACCATAAAGTGCGCCGGCGTCGAACAGGGTGTCCATATCAGGTTCGGAAAGACCGTAATAAGTAGGATCCATGTCGGGAGGTGGCGGCAAGGTGTTCCCCAGCGGATTGTTGTTGGCAATTTGATGTCCGCGAACCCGGTAATGATTGATCAACCGGGCAACCGCCGATTGTTTTTTGACGCTTTCTTCGGTGAAGCCTTGCAGTTTCGCCAGTCTGCCTTGAGATTTAAGCGCCAGTTGCGCAAAGCGTTCTACGATGGGGCTGTGGGGTGTCTCAAAACCAGCGCCGTGGTGAATCTCGCTGAAGTGTTGTTGCCAGCTCGACTCCACCGACTCAGGGTCTTCAAGGAATCGTTCATATAGATTTTCAACAAAGCTGGCGTTGCTGCCATAGAGAGAAGAAGAATCTTGAAAAAGTTTAAGCAGCTTACTCATTATGAATGTCCAATTTATTCTGTAAGGATTTTGTCTTTGGCTGAATTCTTAAGTGGTATATTACCAAGATTTAAGGCGTTCGCTGATTAAAATATGCGGCGTTTAGCCAGAAAAGGCAACCAAGATGTTTTCACCTAAACTTAAGGGGCGGTAGGATTTTATGACAGACAAAAAAAATATTGTAATTAAAGTTAAATATCCGGTATCTGGAAAAGTGGCGGAAATCTCGTCACCTAAGAGGGTGACGGAATGGAATGTTAGAAGGATTTTGGTTGCCGCTGGCGTCTTGGTTCTGATTTTAGCGGCGCTGTTTTATTTTACTAATAACGATGTGCAAGACAACGATCTAGATATGGTTTCTGCTGTAGATAGACAGGCAACGCCACCGGTTGAGGTTAAGGAAACCGAGAATATATCCACTCAGGCAGGTGAGAAAGTTAGTCCTTCAGTTAAGTCAATAAAAGAGTCCAATAAAATAAATACGCAAACTGCTGCTGGTAAGGAAGTTATAAAAAAACAAGCCAATAAAGAACAGGAGCATTTAGAAGTTAACCATAATGTCTCCAGAGCCTCGTTAACTTACAAGATTGATAATAAAGAGCCGGTAGGCGAGGTGGTACGAACTATAGGCATTAACCGCAAAAAACCGGTATGGGTTTATTATTTTACTGAATTAAAGGCAATGAAAGGCAAGCGCGTTTATCATGAGTGGCTTAAAAACGGCGTGATGGTTTCTAGGCAGGCGTTGGTTATATCGGGCGATAGTTGGCGCACATCAAGCCGCAAGTTATTGTCCGGCTCTGATAAAGGTAGCTGGGCGGTAAGACTGGTTGATGAAAAAGGTCGGCTATTAAATGAAAAAAATTTTAAGGTTGAATGACTTTTAAATCGATATGTTTATTGCTAGATATTCACAATTAGATTGATGATATAATTCACAAATATTTTTTTATTGTAAGGAGTTAAGAATGACCGAATATCAAAATTTTTCTGAACGTGAGTTGCAAGTTGTTATTGAGAATGCAGAAAAAGCATTAAAAAATATACAGGTTAATAAACGTAAAGAAGTTATAGCGCAGATTAAAGAGTTAGCGGCTTCTATTGATGTTATTGTGGAAATTCACGATCCTGAGAAGAGGTCTGTCCGCAAGGGCGCGAAAGTTGCCATTAAATATCGTCATCCTGATAATCATAACAAAGCATGGACAGGTCGCGGGATGATACCAAAATGGATGCAAGAGCTGCTGAATGCCGGGCATCAGCGCTCTGAGTTTGAAATCTAAGTCAGTAGTATGCCCTAAAAAACGCTGAGCTCCGGCTTGGCGTTTTCCCTCTCTGCTCAACTGTTTTACTTCCCCCGCCCCGCAAAAGCTTGTTAATGATTGACTCCCTGAAGCTTTGGTGAGCTTTGTAGGAGTGAATTCATTCGTCCCTACAATCTATCTCTAAAAAACACTTCTTTAAAAATACGGAAAATAGCGGTTATATGATATAGTCAGCTTAAATGAGAATGATTGCTAATAACTTTTAAGTAGTCGATTCTTTACTCGCTTTATTTCAATGGTTAATTTATGACAATAAGCTTAAAAAACCTGGCTGTGGGTGATTCTGGAAAAATAGTCGGCTTTGAACAATCGGGTAAGGCTTATCGCAAGCGCTTGTTGGCTATGGGCTTGACGCCGGGAACCGAGTTTAGCGTCACCCGTTTTGCGCCGATGGGCGACCCTGTTGAAATCAAGTTGCGTGGATTTTCATTAACCCTGCGTAAGGATGAAGCGGGCATATTGTTGATAGAGAGGCTCTGATGAAAACTGATTTTACGGTTGGCGTTGTCGGTAATCCGAATTGCGGCAAAACCACACTTTTTAATGCACTGACCGGTGCCAGGCAGCATGTCGGCAATTGGCCTGGCGTTACGGTTGAGAAAAAAACCGGCGAATATAGCTACGGACACAAACTCATCGAACTGGTCGATTTACCCGGTACCTATTCGTTGGAGGCCGCCGACGATCAGGTTTCTTTGGATGAAAAAGTCGCCCGCGATTATGTCGCTTCCAAGCAGGCCGACTTAATCATTAATATTGTCGATGCCTCCAATTTGGAACGAAACCTGTATTTGACATCGCAACTGATCGAGATGCGGGTGCCGATGATTTTAGCGCTCAATATGATGGATGCCGTTAAACAACGCGGCATTAAAATCGATGTCGATTATCTGGAACGGTTTCTAGGCTGCCCGGTCATTCCGATTACCGCCTCGACCAAGGGTGGTATCGAGCAATTAAAAGCGGCAATCAATAACGCCGCGATCGTCAAGCCGATCCCTACGGTAACAATCAGCTATATTCCCGCACTAGAACAAGCCATCGACGACCTTTCACCGTTGTTGATTGAGATTGCCCGGCAGCACTCATGTGACCTGCGTTGGTTGGCCGTTCGTTTGCTGGAAGGCGACACCCTGGCTAAACAGATTGCCGGAACACTATTGTTGCCAACAGTTGCCGAATTACAACGCCGGGTAGAAGCGGAAACGGATGATGAAATAGACATTCTCGCCGCCGACGCCCGCTACGGATTCGTTAATGAATTGACCGGTGGCGCAGTTTGCAAGCTAAACGAAGTGAGCCGTCACAGCACGGACAAAATCGACAGTATTGTCTTGAACCGCTTTTTGGGCATCCCGATTTTCCTGTTGGTCATGTATACGATGTTCATGTTTACCATTAATATCGGCAGCGCTTTCGTCGATTTTTTCGATCAATCTATAGGCGCTTTATTGGTCGACGGCCTGAGTCTCACGCTTGCCGACCTTAATTGGCCGCAATGGCTGATTGTATTAATCACCAACGGCGTGGGCGGCGGCATTCAGGTAGTCGCGACCTTTATCCCGATTGTCGGCTTTTTGTTCATGTTCCTGTCGGCGCTGGAAGACTCCGGTTATATGTCTAGGGCGGCGTTCGTCATGGATCGGTTCATGCGCATGATCGGCTTGCCCGGCAAATCCTTCGTGCCGATGATCGTCGGTTTCGGCTGTAATGTGCCTGCGATTATGGCGACTCGGACGCTGGACAACCAGCGCGACAGAATCTTGACCAACCTGATGAACCCGTTCATGTCCTGCGGCGCCAGATTGCCGGTTTATGCCTTGTTTGCGGCCGCTTTCTTCCCGGTCGGCGGCCAGAATTTGGTGTTCGGCTTGTATTTGTTGGGTATCGCGGTGGCGGTGCTGACCGGTTTAATCTTGCGCCATACTCTGTTTAAAGGTGAGGCCACTCCTTTTATCATGGAATTGCCCGCCTACCACATGCCGACACTGCGCGGCGTTTTTATCAGAACCTGGGATCGGCTCAAATCGTTTTTGTTAAATGCCGGAAAAGTCATCGTACCGATGGTGTTAGTGTTGAATTTTCTCAACGCACTGGGTACAGATGGCAGCTTCGGACGGGAAAACAGCAATAAATCGGTATTAAGCGAAATAGGCCGCAGCCTGACCCCTGCGTTTAAACCGATGGGCATAGACAAAGACAACTGGCCCGCAACCGTCGGTATTTTTACCGGTGTTCTCGCTAAAGAAGCGGTGGTTGGCACGTTAGATGCCTTATACAGCCAGATGGCAGAGACCGACTCCAGCGCCGCCGATAAAGTACCGTTCAATCTTCAACAAGCTTTGATCAGCGCCTGTTTGACCGTGCCTAAAAACCTGCAAGCTATTGCAGATAACCTATTAGACCCGTTGGGCTTGAATATCGGCACTGTCGGCGATCTAGCGGCGGCAGCCAGCGAACAGGAAGTCAATGCCGGCACCTTTGCGGCCATGCAGCAAAGCTTCGACGGCAAAGCCGGAGCCTTCGCTTATTTACTGTTTATTTTACTGTATGCGCCGTGTGTCGCAGCAACCGCTGCAATTTACCGGGAAACCAACCGGAATTGGACTTTATTCGTGGTGTTCTGGACTACCGGCATTGCTTACATGACCGCCACTATTTTTTATCAGGCGATGACCTATAGCAGGCATCCGGACTATTCCTTAGCCTGGATCAGCGGATTGATTATGGCATTTTTAGCCGTATTGTTCGGATTGTGGCTGCTCGGTAGAAACGCTGATGCAGCAGACCTACAACATCGTAGGGAGTTTTTAAGTGATTCTATCTGATTTGAGGGGCTATTTGAAAGAGCAGCGCCGGATTGCGCTGGCGGATTTGATCATCCATTTCAACATGGATGCCAATGCCCTGCGGGGCATGCTGGACAAGTGGATCAGCAAAGGCAAAGTGCGTAAAATGCCTTTAAAGGCTTCGTGCGGTACCGGTTGCTGCAAGTGCGATACTACTTTGACAGAGTTTTATGAGTGGGTTGAGTAGTCAGTCCCTGAAAATCGGCAATATGTATGCATCACCAACTCCGGCTAACTTAGTAATATGCACGAAATAAGTTGAACAACCGTAGGAGCGGCTAAAGCCGCTCCTACGGTTGTTTTATTCGTTACGAGTTAACTTGTTCAAGTTATTTCGTGCATGTTCCTAAGAGCTATCAGCGCCATTTCATAGCGATTTTCGTTGATGAATTGCAGGGCTTCGGTACGGGCAGCGGTGTCGCCGTTTAGTTCAATCAGATTGGTCAGTATCAACCGATTTATTTCGCTAGCGTCGGCAATTTAAATGCGCTTTTCTGTTTTGGGCAGATTTTGATGGTGATCCATCGCTTGTTTTATCCGAATAATTGACGACTTGTCCAATTGCGCTGTCCTGTTGTGTGCTAGGCATAACGCGCCTCTAAAGCCAAGATAATCGGACTGGTAAGGCATCAGTTCGGCTATATCGCCGAGCCTGAGCGAACCAGCCAGTCCACAGAGCAAAGACCGGTCTTTCGCCAGCTTGACAAATTTCGCTAAGTCAGTTTTTGACATGACCTGGGTTAAGGAGCCGTTGCTTTTGTTCATGGTGTCGAGCATGACGCCCTTAAATCCGGCATCTTTTAGCAAGTCTATCACCGCAAAATCCACTTGGGCATCGGCGAATAAAACCGCTATTAAGTTTATCGCCAGGGATGGTGTGTATGCCGAAAACCTGCCGGGAGCAGGTTCGGTGATCGCCAGAGATGGTGTGTATGCTGCAAGCCGGTGGGGAACCGGCGCGACCATTTCCCGTGGTAACGTAGCTAGTTTATCTAGTGTTCCTTCCCAGTCGTCGCCGGGAAAAAAACCGATTTTGACATAATCGACGCCGGTTTCGACCATCGCTTTTACTGCAGGGTAAACGATTTCTGGTTGCATCGGCAAATCGCCAACGGTTGCGCTGACCGGGCAGCGACCATTAATTTTGGCAACAATGGTTTTGACCAGATCGGTTTCCAGCGCACCCAAAGCGCCCAAGGCCGGTTGTTTCAGGTCGATAATATCGACATTCGCAGCCAGTGCTAGTAAAGCTTCTTCTACGCTGTTGACGCTGGCGAGCATTCCAGTCATGGGATGATCTCAGCGGTCACTGTATCGATTGCCGCTCCAGCTCCCGGCTGGCTTGCGACATACAGACCATCCCTGGCGATCGCCGCGTCTGTTCCCGACAGACTTGCGGCATACACACCCTCCTTGGCGATATGCTGTTCGATGACAGTCATCAGCCAACCCCAAGCTTCCAGTTCGCGGTCTCCGGCGGTTTTCTCCAGACCGATACGCAGATAGTCGATTTCCGCCTGTATTTTTTCCAGCGGCAGCCTGTTTAACCGACTGATTAGAATCGTCGCTTCCAGCACTGAATATTGGGCGCGGTTAAAGCCCATAAACGGCGCATGATTAACGGTATGCACGGCTTTGCAGAACAGTTTGGGGCGGGTTGGGTCGTCTTCAACGCGCACCAGTTCGACTTCGGTATGCGCCAACGCACAGCTTAGCACTTGACCGTTGATTTTTTCAGCTGGTTTTAACGGCCAGTCGCGCCGCCCGGTCAAACATCCGGCAAAGACCCGGACATCGTCGCAATAGTTGATGACGGCGGTTTTGTTTTCCAGCAGATTATTGAGCGTGGTCGAAGGGCGAAACGGCAGGATGATGATCTCGTCTGCAGCGATTTGCGTATGGATGCCCATCGGCGCAATATGCGCCGTGCCTGAACTGTTCTGGGTGGTGACTAGGATTTCTTGGATCATTAGCTTTAGTTGGGTTAGTCGGTGTCTCGTGCGGCGAAAGTGGTTCCGGCCGGTTTAAAAGTGTGCAGGTCGACGGTGGTTTCCGTGCTGTCGGTTGCGCAGCCCCATTGCAATGCTTGATCCTGGGTGTAGCGTTTGCCCAATTGCCAGGCAATTTCAGCGCGGGCCAGTTCAACGCCCAGGTAAAAAGCGTGTCCGCCGTCAGTTTCTACATGCAGCTTGGGGAATAGGTCGAACGGGTCGGTGGCGCTGTGCAAGCCGTCTCGGTTAAAAATATGTACGCCTTCGGCGCTGATTTGCACGCGGAAACTAGGGTCTCTGATTTGCCCGGCCAGTTCCTTGATTTCATCCAGTGAATAAGGAAAGGGTGCTGTCTCATGCAAAGACATTAATCCGGAATCGATATGCTTGGGCAACATGTCGTGTTCTTTCGCCGCAAACATGATGCGCCGCGCCAGATCGGCTTCTTTGATTGCCCGGCAAGCATGACGGCTGACTTCGGTTGCCAAAATGCTGTTGATGTTAAGCTCCGAGCAGATGCCCAGCAGCAGCGCATTCATGCCCATCGTGTCGGCATGGGTCAGTTCGGTGATGTTGCCGACCCCCAACATCATTTCAATATCGGGATGATTTTTTCTGACTTCATGGTAGCGCACGATGGATGACGTGAAGCCAAAATGCAGCGGGTCCAGAATCGGATCGACAATAAAGCTGCGGTTTTTGGTCTGCATGATCCTGATGGCGCGATCCAGCGAAGCTAGGTCTTCATGTTTTTCGGGGATCAGGATAGGCGTCGCAGCGACTTCATCGGCGACCCACAAGGTGCTTTCGTGCAGGCTGAGCAGGTAATCTGCACCCGCTTTGCCGCCCCTGAGTAAATCGTCCGCCTCAATCGAATCGATGCTGACGGTAAAACCTTCCTGTTTCAAGGTGCGGATGATGTCTTCCAGGTGCGGAAAATCGGTGCTCGGCAAACAGCCTATGTCGATCACATCGGCACCGTTTTGTTGGTAGTAATAGGCGCGTTTGACCACCTCTTCCACGCTGATGTTAGGGGCATCGACGATTTCGGCAAAGATTTTGACGCTGTAACGACTTAAATCAATCTTGTGCGCGGCTTGACCAAAAAACATCGGTAAGTCTTTAAGTTCGTCCGGGCCGCGTTCAATAGGTAAGCCCATGTCTTTGGATAAGGCTTCCAGATCACCGCGACAGCGTCCGGGTACCAGTATGCGGTCAGCGCCGAAGGTGTCGGTCAGGCGGCGGCCTATCATGTCCGCGGTCATTAATGCTGCGACACTAAGCCCCAGCTGATGCACGGTGTAGGTGAATTCCGGCTGCATTTTTTGCAGGATATTATGCAGCTGTTTTTCTGCCAGTTTGCCGGTAAGAAAGAGGATATGTTCGCTCATGGCAGGGATTGCAAGCGCTCGTTAACTTTACTGATTAATTCATCGACGCTTTCAACGACGGTGGTGTACTCAAAGCTGCGTAATTTGGCTGTGCCTTCCAGATCGATTTTGCGCGGATAAACCATGACTTTCCCGCCCGGTGCGGTCGTTTCCATTTCCGGCGCTATGTCGCAAGGATAGACAATACTCGGAACCTTGCATTTCCCGGCTTGCGAATAAAGATTGGTCACTAAGGAGTCGGCGATGCCCAGCACGCATTTGGCAACCGTATTCGACGTGGTCGGAGCCATCACAAAAGTATGGTAATAGCCCTTGTAAAAATGCCCGACCGGCGGCGCAGAGGCGGCCTTGTCGCGGTACACCGAAAATTTTTTGCGGATGTCGTCGATATTAACGCCGTACATTTTCAGTACTTCTTCCCCGGCCAGGCTTAGGTAGACATCGACATCATCCAGCGTCAGCATGAACTCCAGGCATTCTTCTATATAATGACCAGAGCCGGTAATGGCCCAGGCTAATCGAGGTTTAGGCATTAATTTAAATCAGAGTCGAAAACAATTGGATATTATACATCAATCAATACGCTGATTTCGCACACAGGAGCTTTAAGGTAATGTTCAGTCAATTCAATCATCGCGCTGGTTCCCAACCAGCTGATGGCATGCACGATAAGCCGCTGATTATGGGGGTTTTAAATGTGACGCCGGATAGCTTTTCCGATGGCGGCAAATACTCAGGCCTTGATGCCGCCCTGCAGCACGTTGAACTGATGCTGTCCGAAGGCGTGGATATTATCGACATAGGCGGTGAGTCAACCCGCCCAGGTGCTGATCCGGTTGCGGCGGAGGAACAGATCCTGCGGGTGGTTCCGGTAATTAAAGCCATCAGGCAACAATTGGCGAGCGATATTTTAATCAGCATTGATACCACCTTAAGCGAGGTTGCCAAAGCGGCGTTGGATGCCGGAGCCGACATTATCAACGATATTTCAGGGGGCAGGGCGGATGCAGCAATACTTGAGTTGGCAGCCCAAACCGGTGCGCCGATTATTCTGATGCACAGCCAAGGGTCGCCAAAAACCATGCAGGACAACCCGCATTATGACAACGTCGTGCAGGAAGTTATTGATGCGTTGATGCAAAACGTCAATGCGGCATTAAAGGCGGGGGTTAAAAAAGACAATATTGCTATCGATCCGGGCATCGGTTTCGGCAAGCGCAAGCAGGACAATCTCGATTTGCTGGCGCACCTTGATGAGTTGGTGGCAACGGGTTTTCCGGTTCTGCTGGGTACCAGCCGTAAGCGTTTTATGGGGACGATCTGTGCTGTTGAAGAACCCGCTGAACTGGTTACAGCCACCGCAGTGACTACGGCTTTAGGCGTTATGGCGGGCGTGCAGATGTTTCGGGTGCATGATATCAAGGAAAACCGGCAGGCCGCCGATGTGGCCTGGGCCATTAAACAGAGCAGGTCATCCACTTCAACTTAGGTGATTTCCTGCAAAAAACACACCCAACTGACTGGTCTTTTTGCCCATCTACTGCGTTGCAAAAATAGTTGCATAGCTCGCTATGCGCCCATTTTTGCGCCTTGTAGCTGAACAAAAATCCTGCGTCATTTGGGTATGTTTATTCTTGGAAAGCACCTTAAGCAAATTAATTCACCACGAACGACTGCATTCATACAGTCGTTCGTGGTGATATGTCTCAAGCTGATGTCTATGGGGCTGGTTTTTTTACCTACTGGCTATTTATTTATAGGTGTAGTGAGTGCTTGTGCTTGCGTTGTCTGTTGGGCTCTGCCCTCCCACAGCGCGAAGATCACCCTCAGAAAAATAGGTTAAGATCATCGGTAGTAATACAAGAATGGATAAAATCACCGCCACGCCGCCTATGGTTAGTAACAGGGTCTTAAAGTTCCCTACAACAATCTCTGTAGTATCATCTGTATCCGTTGAGGACGAGGGTTGGTCGGTTTTGTTGGAATGTTCGTCTTGGTTTGACATGATAATCTCCCGATTACTGATTGAAAGAAAAATGAAATATCGCCACATATTCGAAGCTGGCTAGTTGCTATGCTAGTCTCATCATGAATTTCCTGCAACTACATTAACGCTTTATAAAACAGCAAGTCAGCTAGGACGGGCAACGCTTTTCCAGCCAGCCAGCCTACCTGACAGTGGATAATCAAAATATGAACAAAGATGGTTTTTTTACGAACACTAATTACTGCTATTAATCGACTTATCGCCAGCAGGGTTGTTGAAAAGGTCAACGGATGATTATGTGCAAAAATGGTTGCGACAAGTCGATAAACAAGCATTTTCAACGCTTGTTGGCTAAGGTTTTAAGCCGCGAAGTCCCATTGGGTGATAAGCTGTAATCAGGTTAATAAATAATGCAATTAGTAAAGTCTAGGCAGGGTTGCACTCAAAAATCACCAGCGAATAGGATAAAAAACACATGAAATTAATGACTTACAATATAGAGATTTTGGCGGCGAGCGTTTAATGAGCAAGCAAGAAAAATCCTTAACCATGACGGTGTTGATGACACCGGACATGGCCAATTTTTCCGGCAATGTACACGGCGGTTCCTTATTGAAATTACTGGATCAGGTGGCTTATGCCTGCGCGGCGAAGTATTGTAAAAAATACGTGGTGACAGCGGCGCTCGACCAGGTGTTCTTTAAACAGCAGGTCAATGTCGGTGAACTGGTCACCTTTTATGCACATGTTAATTATGTCGGCCATTCGTCAATGGAAGTCGGGGTCAAGGTTTTTGCCGAGGATTTAAGAACCGACGAAAAAAGGCATACGACCTCTTGTTACTTTACGATGGTGGCGATGGATGAGCATGGAAAAACGGTGGAAGTGCCAAGATTGCAGCTGGATAGCGATGTGGAAAAAAGACTTTATGAATCGGCTCAAATGCGCAAAAAAATGCGCCAGCAAAGCCTGGAACAACACCGTGCCTTGCATGTGGATGTACCGATGGATGGCCTGTAACTTATGATCATTCAAGGGAATTTTGAACAGCAGCCGTTAAAGGATTTTGCCGAAAAAGCTTATCTGGATTATTCCATGTATGTGATTTTGGATCGGGCTTTGCCGCATATTGCCGATGGCTTAAAGCCGGTGCAACGGCGCATTGTTTTTGCGATGTCCGAGTTGGGTTTGACGGCGACCGCCAAGTTTAAAAAGTCGGCCAGAACCGTCGGTGATGTGTTGGGTAAATATCATCCGCACGGCGATTCCGCCTGCTATGAAGCCATGGTGTTGATGGCGCAGGATTTTTCTTACCGCTATCCATTGGTTGACGGGCAGGGTAACTGGGGTTCACCGGACGATCCAAAATCCTTCGCGGCGATGCGTTACACCGAATCCCGCTTGACGGCTTATGCGCAGACCTTACTGAACGAATTGGGGCAGGGCACGGTTGACTGGTCGGATAATTTCGACGCCACCTTAAAAGAGCCGGTGCTGTTGCCTGCACGGCTGCCGAACATTTTGCTGAATGGCACGATGGGCATTGCGGTCGGCATGGCGACCGACATACCGCCGCATAATCTGCGGGAAGTCGCCAGCGCCTGCATCCAGTTATTGGATGACCCGGACAGCACGCTGGAAACGCTGTTTACCCATATCAAAGGTCCCGATTATCCGACCGATGCGGAAATCATCACCTCGACGGAGGATATACAAAAAATGTATATCAGCGGCGGCGGCTCGATAAAAATGCGTGCCAAATATGAGCTGGAAGACGGCAATATCGTCATCACCGCGTTGCCGCATCAGGTTTCAGGCTCTAAATTGTTGGAGCAGATAGCCGCGCAAATGATGGCGAAAAAACTGCCGATGATTGAAGATTTACGGGATGAATCGGATCATGAAAATCCAACTCGCTTGCTGATCATTCCCCGCTCAAAACGGATCGATGCCGACGAGGTGATGTCGCATCTGTTCGCCACCACCGATCTCGAAAAAAGCTATCGCGTCAACATGAACATGATCGGCTTGGATGGTCGGCCCAAGGTTAAAGGGCTAAGAGGCATCCTGGTCGAATGGCTGACGTTCCGTACTGAGACTGTGCGCAGGCGTTTGCAATACCGTTTGGATAAAGTGCTGGCGCGACTGCATATTTTGGATGCTTTGCTGATTGCCTATTTGAATATCGACGAAGTCATCGCCATTATCCGTAGCGAAGAGCATCCCAAACCGGTGTTGATGGAGCGTTTCGGAATCACCGATATTCAGGCCGAAGCGATACTGGAGTTAAAGTTAAGGCATCTGGCCAAACTCGAAGAGATGAAAATTCGCGGCGAGCAGGATGAGCTAGAATTGGAACGTGCCGCGTTGGAAAAAACCCTGGGTTCATCGCGCTTGCTCAATCGCCTGATCAGAAAAGAACTCGAGCGAGATGCTGAAAAATACGGCGACGATCGCCGCTCACCGATTGTTTCCAGGGATGCAGCTCAGGCTTTGGAAACAACAGCGCTGATAACTAACGAACCGTTGACGGTTATTCTGTCGGAAAAAGGCTGGATCAGGGCCGCAAAAGGCCATGACATTGACGTGGCAAGTTTAGGTTACCGTTCCGGCGACAGCTTTTTGGATGCGGTCAAATGCCGGACGACTCAGCCGGTTTATATCCTCGATTCCACCGGACGGGCGTACAGCACCGCCTCGCACGATCTATCGTCGGCCCGAAGTCAGGGCGAACCTTTGACCGGACGACTCAATCCGCCTCCGGGTTCGTTGTTCCTGTATCTTCTGGCAGGTCAGTCCGATGACTGGACTGTGCTGGCCAGCCATTTCGGTTATGGGTTCAGGGTTCAGCTAAAAGAACTGTTGAGCAAGAACAAGGCTGGCAAACTGCTGATCACCTTGCCTAATGGTGCCAAGGTTTTAAAGCCGGCGCTGATTCGCAGTGAAACCGATTCGCTTGCGGTGGTGACTTTGCAAGGCCGCCTGCTGATTTTTCCGGTGGCGGAATTGCCTGCATTGGTTAAAGGCAAAGGCAATAAGTTGATTCAAATCCCGACCGCCGACCTGAATGCTGGCAAAGATTATGTGGTCGCGGCGGTGGCGCTGCCTGAAAACGGCCGGTTAAAAATTATTGCCGGTAAACGCTCATTAACGCTTAAAGGTGCGGATATTGAACATTATTCTGGCAGTCGCGCCAAACGGGGCTTGGCATTACCCAGAGGCTTTCAGCGGGTTGATGGTTTGGAGTGCGAGTAATTTCAGTTCATTTACCGGCAGTTTTCAGCCTGACGATAAGACGCCGATAATCCTCCTCGCTTAATGCATCGTTGACTATCAGCATGGATCGCTTATGGGCGTTTTTGGTAAAGTGCAAAAATATTGCAAAGAGGGTGATGACGGTTGAGTTCAGGATTTGAACCGATTCAAAGTCATTGCCATCGGACACTTCCCAGCCCAAGGCTTCAGAATGTTTGATTTTGTACGACGGGTTTTTATAGCGTTTAAGCATAAACCGAAAATGCAGGCAAATACCGGTTAACAAAGCTAATTTAATGGCAATCGGTAAAATACTGGCGATGCTTGCGCCCAATGCCAGTACATGCATAGCAACAAGCAGCCGCTTTAATTGCTTGGAGGGTTTAAGCTCCAGCAGCAAGGTAGGTTCGGTTTTTTTCGTCAAGTTGGGTCGCTCCTGGGTTATTTCCGGTCGATGACGAATACACATGATCGCGCCGGTTTTTGTCTTTGCTCAAACACGATATAATCAGCTTACTTGAAAACTAATAATTTTGTTTATTGATGAATACTGACTGGAAAAACTTTCTGCTTTCTGAAAACGCTATATTCGAGGACGACAGCCAACTCGTTTTTACGCCACCTGAGCATGAGGGCAATAAGCGCATCTATCCCATTGCGCAGCTGGGGGTTTTGACGGTTTCAGGCATTGATGCAGCCAAGCTTTTACAGGGACAGATCACTTGCAATATTAACGACATTACCGATATAAAAAGCAGCTTGGGCGCAATGTGTAATCCTAAGGGTAGGGCGATTGCTACTTTTCTACTGGTTAAGAACGCCGATGCTTTTTTGATGATTATGCCTAAAGAATTACTGGCACCCATCAAAAACAAGCTCCAGATGTACGCGTTACGATCGAAGGTGACCTTAACGGACAGCTCGGATGAGTTGTGTCTGATCGGCCTGAGCTATGCTGAACCGCCAACCAACGAAGCGTCTGAACAGCGCTTTACAACAAGTCGGCAAGAAGGCAATGTCGTAGTTGATATTCAGGGGCGCGACCTGATTATTGCCGAGGCCGATAAGGCTCAGGCGCTTTGGGCAGAACACGTTAAACTAGGTTTCCAGCCTGACAGTTCAGCGCAATGGCGCTATTTCGACATCATCTCAGGAATTCCCTGGCTCAGCACCGAAACATCGGAAGAGTTCATTCCGCAAATGCTTAATCTGGATAAGTTGGGCGGCATTAGTTTCACTAAGGGCTGTTATACCGGTCAGGAAATTGTTGCCCGGACGCATTATTTGGGCAAGGCAAAACGTGAAATGTTTCTCGCCGAATGCGCTACTGTAGAGCCTCCTGAAGATAATTCAATCATTGTTGATGAAGACACAGAACAAAGCATAGGTAAAGTGCTGTATGCGCAAAACAGGAAAAATACCTGCAAGATGCTTATTGTTCTGCAAGTGGCTGACACAAATACTTATAATCTTAGGTTGAAAAATCATAACCAAGATAAAATTACATTATTAGCGGTATGATTTTAGTGCAGTTAGCGGGAACCGATCATCCGGCATGCCAGGTTGATTGTTCTACCGCGCTTTCGTTTGCTAAACTCGGATTTATCGCTGACACTGGAAATTGAAGGCATTTCAGATGAAATTGTTGTGCCTAAGCTTGCTCACCTAAAAAACGCTTAATTATGATTGATATCCAAGCCGCAAAATTTCGCCGATTAGGCACCCTAACCATTTTCGCCGTTTATTTCGTGATTCTTGTCGGCGGCATCGTAAGAGCTTCCGGTTCTGGCATGGGTTGCCCCGACTGGCCGACTTGCTTTGGGCAATGGGTTCCGCCTACTGATGAATCGCAGTTGCCCGCTAATTATCATCAGATTTATGCACAACGCGGCTATGAAAACACCCAATTCAATCCGGTGAAAACCTGGATCGAGTACACCAACCGCCTGGTCGGTGTGACGATTGGATTTTTGATCCTGCTGACGGCCTGGTCATCGCGCATCTACCTTAAAACTGACAAAAGCATTTTTTATCTGGCGGTCAGCGTGGTTTTTCTGGTCGGTTTCCAAGGCTGGCTGGGTTCGGTCGTGGTGGCAAGCAATCTCAAGCCGTTGATGATCACCTTACACATGCTGCTGGCCTTGTTTATCGTCGCTTTGCTTATTTACACGATTACCCGTTCGCAACGGGATGAATTCGCTAGGATTAATATTCAAGCGCTGCCGGACAAATTTAAAGCCGTGTTGATCGCGGCAATGGGCATGACCCTGCTGCAAGTAGCGATGGGCACCCAGGTTAGGGAAGGTGTGGATTTTATTGCCCATAATCATGCTTATATCGATCGGCAATATTGGCGTGATGACTTCCCGGTTATTTTTTACATACACAGGTCATTCTCCGCAATTATTTTATTCACTAACCTTTGGCTGACCTGGAAGATTGTCCGCTCGGTCGATAAAAACAGCCTGTTGCGGCGTATCGGCTTGTCGTTGACTGCGCTGGTCGTCACGGCCATTATTGCCGGCATTAGTCTTGATAGATTAGGCATGCCGCCGGTTGCCCAGCCGATACACCTGCTGATGGCGAATCTTATTTTCGGCGCCCAGTTTTTTCTTTACATGTGCTTAAATTACGCCTCAACACAACCCTAAGGGAGGCAGAAATGGAAAGCATACCCTTTTGTGTGGGCGCGAATTCATTCGCGCAACGCGATTGAAATCGCGCCCACAGCCGAAATACAGGTACTTTAAATAATTCCGCCTCCCTAAGCATACTCCATGCAATTATCAAAAAACTAAACTCAATGAATTCACCTATTGTAGGGTGCGTAGTGCGCACCTTGCTGCTTACGAATACTCTTATTTCTGTGTCAATAAAGTTGTTTAAATTTTCGTTCAATAGCTTTATTGACTGTAGAATGGCGTAACTAAACATATAAAAGTGGTTATCCATGGCAACTCAAGACCCAGCTGCAAGTCTAGGCTTTCTCAAGAATTCATTTAAACGTTTTTTACCGAATTCCCAAGCGCTGGCGCTGGCGATCATTCTAATTGCTAGCTTTGTGCTGATTTATTCATTATCCGGCTTGCTGATGCCGGTCTTTGTATCGATTGTGCTGGCGTACCTGATGGAAGGCGTGGTGAGTAAGGCTGAAAGCATGAAGATACCGCGCCCGCCGGCCGTGTATCTGGTGTTTTCAATATTCATGACCTGTTTAAGTTTTTTATTGTTTTATTTGATTCCGATGGTGACACAGCAGGCCGTCGAACTCGTTCAGCATATCCCCGAGATACTTGACAAGGCGCAAACCGGAATCATGCACTTGCCGGAAAAGTATCCGCAATTCGTTTCAGAAAACAAGATTCAACAAATGATGTTTGCAGTGCAACGGGAGTTGTTAACTTACGGGCAAAATGTGTTGTCGCTGTCTGCTGCATCGGTCGTGGGCTTGGTCAGCGTGATGATTTATCTGTTTTTGGTGCCGATGATGGTATTTTTCTTTTTAAAAGATAAGCAGCTGTTGGTGTCCTGGTTTTTGCAGTTTATGCCCAGAGACCGGCATTTGACGGTGCGTGTTTGGGAGGAAGTCGATGTGCAGCTCGGTAATTATGTGCGCGGCAAGTTCGCCGAGGTTTTTATTCTCTGGGCGGTCAGTTATGTGACTTACGCGGCGATGGGCTTGAATTACGCGATGCTGCTGGCTGTTTTGATGGGCGTGCAGGTAATTATTCCCTACATCGGCGCAACGCTGGTTACTTTTCCGGTTTTGGGCGTCGCTTATTTTCAGTGGGGATTTAGCAGCGACGAGTTTATGACTATTGTCATTGCTTATTCAATTATTCAGGCGCTGGACGGTGTGGTGCTGGTGCCGGTATTGTTTTCCGAGGCAGTTAACCTGCATGCCATAGCTATTATCGTCGCCATCTTGTTTTTTGGTGGGCTGTGGGGCTTTTGGGGAGTATTTCTGGCGATTCCATTAGCCACTGTGGTCAAGGCAGTACTGACCGCATGGCCGAGGATTGGCGATAAAAATTTGGATGCGAATTATTAACAGCTTTGTAAGTAGTCGCTGTATTATTGCAGCCAAGCAGGCTCGAATGGGATGGGGATATAGAAATTTGATTATGATATTGTTTAAATCAACCAAAGCTTCTGGTTGAAACCCCCCGTTTCCAACTTTCAGTTTCACTCAATTTAATAGTTGATTGCCGGTTGTTTTGAACCGAAACAACCGCTTACATTCGGTTTATTTCGTCCGCTTAGGGTGCGAGATTTCATTGTAAATAGCATGTTATTAGGGGGGGGAAGAAATTACAAACATACCAAATTAGGGCTTCCCGTCTAAGACGTGACACCAGGAAAATCAACTACTGGATCAATAGTTTATTTTGCTCGCTTTGCAAAAACCAAGGTATAAAAGTTGTCCTGCCTTAGATGGAAAGCAGGGTATTTTGGTGGTTTTCGCATCCCTTAGCGCTGTAAAGAACGCCAAAGCGGGGCTTTCACCCGTTGGAATTATCAACCCTGCTCGGGCGCACATCCTTTTGATGTTCTGCGACCACTCAAGCTCAATTGAGTACGACGCGGTCACCAATTCGTACTGTTCCCGGCGCTGCGACCACAGCGTACACGCCAGCGCAGGGGAACTGACCTAGATCGCCGACTTGGGCCTTGTTGTGGCGAACGAGCGTCCGAAGAACATCGGTATCCTGAGGTAGATCATCTTGAGGAAGGGTCGTCATCACGCATCGGGGGTCGAGCAGGGCCACGTTGAGCCGTGTGCTATCACCCAGTCCGAGTTCATGACCGACCCAGTCGTTCTCGATGAATCCAGGTCGCTCGGTTTTGACAATCACGTTCATGCGGAACCTGCGTTCATCGAAGCGGCTCTCGGGCCGAAGCTCGTTCAGCCGCGCGAGCGTGGACGTCGTAAGAACCGACAGGGGAAACACATCAAAAAAGGAACCAACGGGGACTGGAGACTCCATTCCAAGCGAGGCGAAAAAAGCCGCACCAAGCTTCTGCGCGACCACCGTGTTGCGGTTGCCGCCAGGGTCTGCACCCTCTACGTCGGGGTGGTATTGGTCGATAGTGAAGTCATCTGGAGCGACCCGCCCCAGCGTGACGTTGCGCTTGAAGTACGCTGACAGCACGCGGTCAATATCACCGGAGTCGCTCCTCACCGACGTTCCGTCCGGCAAAGTAATTTTCACCGGGGGTATGTCGTCGCCCCTGCGTGGTGGTTCGACGAACGCTGCTGTACAACTCAACAAGTCCGGGAAGAGCTTCACGCTCTTCGCGCTCACAACCTTGCCCGTGTCCGTGTCGATGAGCGCATATGCACGGTCACCGAAGATTCCTCGTTCGGTCAACTCAGCCTCTTGGAGCTGTTCGCCCCTCATAGATTTGACCGGAAACCGCCACAGTGCCGCTATCGAGCCTACAACTTCACTTATCGCCATGTGTTTCTCCTCATGTGTATATTAATTTTAACAAATTTGTCCTTAAATACCCTTCCTTCAGGCGGGGGATATAAGGATGCTCTTGATTTTGCCTTTGCCTTTGCATCCGTGTACGATTTTCCCTGTGCTGATAATTCAGTCTGCCGGATGGAATAGCCGGTACTGCCAGTCGAGGGGACTTTAGACTCCGCATTATGCCGAGCATCGCCCCGTTGAAGCTGGAAGCTCCTTCCTTTAGGTAGGAGTAATTCACATAACCGGTGTATAA
Source organism: Methylobacter sp. (assembly GCA_038922535.1). Classification (GTDB taxonomy): domain Bacteria; phylum Pseudomonadota; class Gammaproteobacteria; order Methylococcales; family Methylomonadaceae; genus Methylobacter_A. Next base: position 24,743 of record JBCKWO010000011.1, read on the forward strand.
CAACACTCCAGAAATCCGATGAACTGGATACTAAAGTAATCGGCTTTTGATAGCAATTATTTCTTACGAGTTACTTAAGGTGATTTACTGCAAAAAACACACCCAACTGAAGGGTCTTTTTGCCCATCTACTGCGTTGCAAAAATAGTTGCATAGCTCGCTATTCGCTCATTTTTGGGCCTTGTAGCTGAACAAAAATCCTGCGTCATTTGGGTGTATTTATTCTTGGAAAGCACCTAATGCACCTGATTCGGCAATCCCTCAAGCCAATTCTGAATCCTTTCAGCCGCCTGTTGCGTCAAGTCGGTAAAGCCGCTTATTGCACCAGCGGCATCGGGCGTTTTAGTGGGCCGTTGCAGATAAAATTCCTGGGTGCCGATCTTGAAATGAGCGGCAGAATAAGCTTCCACGGAAAAACGCATCAGCACACGAGCCTGGTCTGGCGCATCGAATTGCTGCTCGAAATCCTGTAGCTGAACTATCAATGCGTAATGTTGAATCTTGCCACTGGCGTTCAAAAACTGCTCAAGCAATTCGGGCGGTGAGGCAATCCAACGATCTAGGCCGTAGAACCTGATTTGGGACGGCGAGGCAAAAAGCAAGCGATAGCGGATGCGATTATCCCAGAGCCAAGTCGGCGCGTTGACGTTAACCGAGGCCTTGCCTACAGGAAGCGTGAGCTGGGAGGGGTAAGCTTTGTCCTGTCGAGCCTCTACAGGCGCGGCAAGCAAACCGAAATCATGCACTGCAGGCTGCTCGACTACAACACTGCAACCCACGCAGAAAAATACTAACCAGCCGATTAATAAGCACCTCATTGCTGCTCCTTATAGCCAGGTTCACCCGGCCCTGCATCTCGTTGACTTGGCCCCAGAAGCAATGCCTGCGGGTTATTTTCCAGCATCGTGGCAACTCTTTTTACTTGTTGCGTTGTCGATTGTAATTCAGTCAGCAACTTGTTGATTTTCGGCAACGTGGACTGTGCCAAACCATCAGCGGTAGTTTTCCCGCTATCGACAAGACTGCCCGCTTTCACGCTCAGGTTTTGCACTTCTTTGGTTAAACCCTGCAAATCATGAGTCAATGCGTCGACATTTGCCAGGGTTAAGCGCGCATCCGTGGTCAATGCTGGGACACCGGCAAGCGCCTTATCAATGCTCTTTTGCAATTCGGAAAGTTTGTCGGTTACTGTTTTCAGGTTGCTTAAAATACCGCCGATATTCTTTTCATTTTCATCGTTTAATAACGAGCTCAGACGCTGCATTAACTGATCGGCTTTATGCAACAGCTCTTCTCCTGAGTCCAGCAACTTATCCGTCAACGACGGCACCAAAGGAATACGGGACATCGGATCATCCTCCGGCGACAACTCTTCAGAAATAGCACCGGAATCTTCTAGCTGAATCTGGGTCAGACCGGTCACGCCTTTTAGGCGCAAGGTCGCATAAACCCCTTTAGTCAACACGATATTCTTGTCGACCTCTATCGGGACAAGGATGGTACCGAAATCCAAGGGATCGAACTGAATCTTAAGCACCTTGCCCACCGCTATGCCCCGGTAAAAGACCGTAGATTCAGGATTAAGACCGGAAACCGAGGCTCGCGTCGAAATAACGTAGTGATGGCGCTCCTGGTTCATACTGCCAATCCAAAAAATAATTGCCGTCGATGCAGTCACTAAAGCCACCAAAAATAGGCCGGTAATCAGGGCATGATTTTCTCTACCCATGAGCAGTCTCCTTCGCCGCGCCAGTTCCCGACTGGCCTGCGGCATACACACCATCCCTGGCGATATATTGAAATACCCGTTCAGCGCGTTTATTGTGAAAAAATTTTGCTACAAAAGGATGCTTACAGCTTAAAACATCGGTCAGCGTTCCAAAAGCCACCAGCCGATTATCCGCCAGCACGGCCACTTTGGTGCATAAATCCCTTAATATATCCAAATCGTGGGTCACCATGACCACGGTAAAATGCAGATCATTATGCAGCTCGGATAACAGGCTGACAAAGTCCTCGCTGGAAATAGGATCGAGCCCCGAGGTTGGCTCATCAAGCAACAGCAACTCCGGTTCCAGAACCATGGTGCGAGCCAGCGCCACCCGCTTGGTCATGCCGCCCGACAAATCGGCCGGTTTTAACCAGGCGTCACTGGCGGCCAAGCCGACCATGGACAGCTTCATAAACACGAGACGCGCAATCAATTCCTCATCATCAAAACCCAGCTCCCGCAATGGAAAGGCAATATTATCAAAAACATTTAAAACGCTAAATAACGCACCTTTTTGGAACAACACCCCGCAATTGTTGCGCAGCCGCTGACCATGGTCGGAATTGGCGTTTTTTAACGACTGTCCCATCACGAACACCTCGCCCTGAGTGGGTGTTTGCAGGCCGACGATTTCGCGCAGCAACGTGGTCTTGCCGCAACCGGATGCGCCGACCAATCCTAAGATCTCGCCATGTTCCAGGCAAAGATTGATGTCCTGATGGACAACCTTGGTGGTACCTTTCTGGGGATCATCAAAGCTCGTCCAAACATGCTCTAGTCGTATCGCGTAGGTATCGCTCATGGCATGCCCACATTCATAAACAGGATCGCAAATACCGCATCGACCATGATCACCACGGTGATGGCCGCCACCACGGAATTAGTTGTCTCATTGCCCAGGCTTTCGGTATTGGGCTTGATCCGAAAACCGAAATGGCAGGCAATCAGCGCAATCATCAAACCGAAAACCGCGCTTTTGCCTAGGCCAATAATCAGGTTAACCAGCGGCACCGCATCGGGCAATCTCATGAAAAACTGCTGGTAGTTGATGTCCAACGTGGCCTGAGCCGAAACCATCCCGCCAATCAGCGCCAAGGCGCTGGTCCAAACGCTCAGCAACGGCATGACGAGGGTCAACGCCATCACCTTGGGCAGGATCAGGCGCAGGGAATGGGATATGCCCATCGCCGACAGCGCATCGAGTTCCTCGGTCACCCGCATGATGCCGATTTGCGCGGTCATTGCCGAACCGGAACGCCCTGCAACCAGAATGGCCGCCAGCAAAGGCCCTAGCTCGCGAATGACGCTCAAACCCAGAATGTCAATAATGTAAATCTCTGCTCCGAAAATCTTCAACTGCAACGCCGACAAATAACTGAGCACGATGCCGATCAAAAAACCCACCAACGCGGTGATGCCCAAGGCTCTAACCCCGGATTCATAAATCGTAATGGAAATTTCCGACCAGGGAGTTTCGCCCGGATGCCGCAACAGATAGCCACTATCCAAAACCAACTGGCCCAACAAAGTCACCAGTTGCAGTAACTGTCCCCAAAAGTTGGCCAGCAGTTGATTGACGTAATTGATGATCAGGCTAGAACTGAATCTGATCGGCTCGGATTCGGGAGGAGACTGGGCTTGCCAGCGGTCAAATATGCGCTGGTGTTCCGGCTTTATCTGCAACACAACAGGCAGTGTTTTCCCCCAGGCTTTCCAGAGTATCAAGGCGCTTGCGCTGTCGAGCACCTCAACCGAATTCAAATCCCATTGAATGTTTTTATGAGTGGCATAGCCGCTGATTTTACGGCTCAATTCAGGGGCGGTGACCAGGCTGCGAAGATTCCAACTGCCTGACAGTTTGACACACCGTTGCCTATCGTCCTGGTCAACGACATCCAGTGTAGGAGGTATATCCTGATTTGTTGAGGTGTCAGTCATGGTTGTATAGTTTAATTCCTAAATGAGGAGAGATACGAGGCACAAGACACAAGACACAAGACGAAGGGCGAAAGTTTATGGTTTGCGCCTTTCGCCCCTTAGCCTTTCGTCTTACACTCCAACCAATCCAGCTCGGCATCCGAAAAACCGGCAATTTTACGCAATTCCCGGTTAAACGGGCCTTTAGGTTTGCCGCCGAGATAATATTGATCGATTAACTCCCGGTATTTGGCTTCAGCTTCAAAACCGCTTTGCTCGCAAACAACCTTAAACCAATAAGAACCGATCTGCACATGCACTACTTCATCGGTCAAAATGCGCGTTAAAATCGCCACACTTGCATCATCACCCAATATCTTGAACTTTTCAATAAGCGTGGGCGTCACATCCAGTCCCCGCGCTTCCATGCAGCGAGGAACCATCGCCAACCTGCCCAGCAAATCATCGGCAGTGTCTCTGGCATGATCCCATAAGCCGCTGTGCGCGGGTAAATCGCCGTACTCAACCTGCATAGCCCGTAAATGTGTCCTGATTAAGGCAAAATGCTGGGCTTCTTCATCGGCAACACGTAGCCAATCCTGATAGAATTGCTCGGGCAGGCCGCGAAAGCGATACAACATATCCCAGGCCAGATAAATGGCGACGAATTCGACATGGGCAATGGCATGAAAAAAGGCCGTAACACCACCAGCCGAGGTCAATTTTCGCCGGGGCATCTGGCGCGGCGCCAATAACTCCGGCCGCTCGGGAAATGTTACCTGCGCTATCGGCATTATAGGCCGGTCTGAGTTGAACGTTAATTCCCCGGTAACGTAGGATTGCCAAGCCTGATGAGTCAGCGCCAACTTTTCATCGATGCTTGCCTGATGAAAAAACGCCTCGGCAAATTCAAATACATTTTTCATGATTACCAAACTATGCTTAAAATTTTAGATTTCACGTCGCTGCTTCTCTACTCGGCAATTGCTCCTGCATTGCTCTACCTCCTGCATCCATGCAGTCGTGTCTGTTCATTTACTGGCTTTCCGACCAATCTACCCTGCCGGTACCGAGATTGTTTTCCTTTCAGGATAAAATACTCCATGGGCGCGGGAACCGCCATAGTGCAGGATACGCGCTGCCAAGCCTTTGCCTGTGCCGCTCTCGCCGCCGATAATCAGAGCGCTGAACGGCACTTGCGTCAGCTTTGCCAATAACTGCCGTATGCCCTGCGCCTGTTGACTATGGCCGACATAAGCATCTGGGGTATAGCGCCGGTGCCGGTGCTGGGTTTGGTCGATAACCCGTCTCTGGATGGACGCACTCCGCGCAGCGCTGGTGACGATCAGATCAAGGCGCTCAAGGTCGCAGGGCTTTTCCAGGAAATCATAAGCGCCCAGCCGTAATGCCCTAACCGAATCAGGCACATTGCCGTAGCCGGTCAGGAACAACCATTCGGCAAATGCTGCGGCCTGCTTTTTGATCTTTTCCATGAAATCCAGCGCATTGCCATCCGGCAAATTCATGTCAGATAAAATCAGTAACGGCTCCAGCTTTTTAGTCAGCAATAATTCCCTGGCCTCGGCTAAATTAGTAGCCAGCACCACTTCCCAACCGGACTGCCGATAATGACGGGACAGCTCGGAACCTAACAGTTTTTCATCTTCAATGATCAGCAGGGTTTCTATCATAATTTATCTCTAACGATACAGTCATTGGGTAGCAATAAGGACACACACGCGCCATGAGCCGGTTGATTGGCGAGGCTGATCGTGCCGCCCACGTCTTTTACAAAGCGTTGCACCATGGCCAGTCCTAGGCCGGTGCCGCGTTGACGGCTGGTGCGGAAGGGGCGGATACCATGTTCCAACATGTCCTTGGAAAAACCGATGCCGTCATCGCGCACGTCGATGCGCAGTCCCTGCCGGTCGGTGCGCGCCGTAATACAGATTATCCCAGGATTACCTTCCAGCGCATCGGTCGCATTCAGTATCAAGTTCAACAAGGCTTGCCGTACCCCGCTCTCAGGCAAGTGTACCGGCAATGCACAGGGAGCGTCTATTTCCAGGTCGATAGACTCGGCAATCTGGTAACGGGTCAGCGCCACCAAGTCACGGATTAACGTCCTTAAATCGAAAGCCGTAGCCACTTCAGGAAAATGACGGCTTTGATCGAGCATATCGTTAAGCAATCTCGCCATGCGTTTCAATTCGGCATTGATCAAATCCAATCTTTCCAGTTGGTCTAGGTCATCGATTTCGCGGCGTAAATTGTTAAAGGCCATTTGAATTCCGGCCAGCGGATTGCGGATTTCATGCGCTAGCTCTGCCGCAACTTCACCAATTGCCGCCAGCCGATCGGCTCTCGCCAGGCTATATTGTTGTTCCAGCAGGGCTTGAGTCGCCACCCTAACTTCATGTTGCAGTGACTGGGCGTGTAGGCGATTGGCTTCTTCCAATTCGGCCAGATGTTTGACCATCTCGTTATAGCTGATAAAAACCGGCAACAGCAATGGATCGAGATGATCAGTGGTAATCGGGGTGAAATTTTCTTCGGTTAAATGTTGCAGCAACTCCCTCAAATCATTAAGCGGATGCAGGATTCTGAAACGTAAAAACAATACCGCCACAATCAATATCGCCGTGAAAATAGCCAGAGCCATATATAATTCGGTTTGGGTGTCCCGGCTGATGTCCTCCAGCAATTCATCACGTTGCAACGCCTCATGATCCAGCGTTTCGTCCATCAATTTAAGCGCCGTTAGCAGACGGTTGTGTTTTTCCTCTTTACTTAACGCTGACAAATCAACCAGCATAGCCCTGACAGTCTCCAGGCTTGTCCGTATTTCTGTTGACAAATAACTGTTGTCGGTCATCAAGGTATCCATCTCACCCAGCGTTTTGGTTAATGCCTCGGGATGGGCATCCGACTCCGTTTCGGTCAGATGCTCAAGCAACGATCGCTGCAAGCCCACTGATACATTTTGAATGCGATGGGAATAGTTGACATAAGAAAAAACCGTTTCAAAGTGATGCGCATTCCGCCAGATCATGCCGCCGAGTATGCCGACAGCCAGCACCAATAACCCCAGAAAAGCCAAGCCTCGTAGTTGGGCGGGACGGTAAAAGATCGGCTTCATTTATGATACGGGCTCATAGTGGAAAGGATTGGTTTTTTAGCTATAATGCAGTTTTGTGCCGATCATTTCAATATAATTAGGGTTGGGTGTTCGCCATGTACGACATTGACTCCAATGCCAAAAATGACCTTTTGCTGGTTCCCAAGCTTCAGCTTCACTGCCATTAAGTTAAGCTAAAAATAATCAGGATTAATGTTGTGGGCGCGAATAAATTCGCGCCCACAACTTATAAATCCTTAACTTAATGGCAGCCAAGCTTCCGCTTTATAATTGGTCGAGCGGACTGATTACGCCTTTGCCGCCTTTATTCAGCACATGCGTGTAAATCATCGTCGTCGCCACATCTTTGTGTCCCAACAACTCCTGTATAGTACGAATATCATAACCCGCCTCCAGCAAATGCGTCGCGAACGAATGCCGTAGCGTGTGCGGCGTGGCAAGTTTGGTAATCCCCGATGTCTGCACCGCTTTCTTCATCGCCCGTTGCAATAATTTTTCGTCAAGATGATGTCGGCGCTCTGCGCCACTGCGCGGATCAACCGAATAACTGCCGGAACAGAAAATATACTGCCAAGCCCATTCCGTTGCAGCATTAGGATATTTGCGTGCCAGCGCATCCGGCAGAAAAACGGCTGCCTTACCGATGCGCTTATCATCTTCAAACAGCACCTGCCGTTGCGCTAAATGCGTCTGTAATGCGCTTACCACGGTAGACGGCAACATTGTCACCCTATCCTTGCCGCCCTTACCGTCACGAATCAAAATCTCGCCACGTTCAAAATCGACATCCTTAACCCGTAGGCGCACACATTCCATCAAGCGCATGCCTGACCCATAAAGCAGATTAGCCATTAATCCGTACACACCTTTCATGCGTACCAGCACTTCCCGCACCTCCGAACGTGTCAGCACCACCGGCAGACGCTGCGGTTGTTTGGCTCGCACCACATTATTCAGCCAAGGCAAATCCACCGCCAACACCTCCTTGTACATAAACAGCAACGCCGATAAAGCTTGGTTCTGGGTCGAAGCCGACACCTTGCCGTCCACTGCTAGGTGCGTCAAAAACGCCTCCACTTCCACAGCCCCCAATTCCTTCGGATGCCGCTTGCCATGAAACAGGATAAAACGCTTTACCCACTGCACATATTGCGTTTCAGTACGGATGCTGTAATGCTTCACGCGGATGCGGTCGCGCACTTGATCAAGCAGTTTGGGAGGGGTGTTTGTATTTGGCATAATAAGGTTGTTATTAAAGGCGCAATACCTTAGTATCCAGCCTAACGAATTATCTGGGTTAGATTATACACCGGTAATTGAAATTTAATAGGCACCTAAAAAGGTGTCTACTTTACGTTAGATGCTTGTGCTCACACACAACATAAATCGGAGTAACAATGGCATTACTTGGTAATTTTTTTCTTATAGAACCCGATCAGTGGTTGTTCCCCTCCCACGGAGATGTGGCGGAGGGTAAACGGCGTGCAAAAGAGTTTTTTGACCGCCACGGGACATATATAGGTGCAGAACTGAGCATTGAAGAGTTTGTTCGCCAATGGGCCCTTCTTCAACTTTTTGATGCTTATAAATATCCGAAAGATTGGTTGGGCGAGCGAATCATTATCGAAGAGCCTGTAAAAATGGGATCTTCGGTAAAAGAAGCAGACATATCAATTAAGAACGCGAATCGCAGAACATTTCTTTATATCGAGACAAAAAAGCGCGGAATCTCGGAAGAGGAATTTAAAGAGGCCGAGCGCCAGCTAGAAACTTATCTGGCATCTACTCACACCGCAACGATTGGTCTTGTAACCGATGGCGATAGAACTAAGACGCTTAGAAAAAAGATCGACCCGAACGACTTTGAATATATTGCTGATTTACCTGCGTATGGCCTTGAAACCAAAATAAAGGTTCAGTTAGTTAGAGAACTTCCCGCCGTTGGAGATGCAAGATCAACAGGGCTAAAAACACTCGATAACGAGTATGAAAAAGTCTTGTTCGATTGCCACAGCGCAGCCAGAGATGTTGATGGGCTACACGACGATGAAGCACTGGACGAGATTTGCAAAGTAATTTACACAAAAATTTACGATGAGCGCCAAACCACTAAATCACCAGAAGGCACACCATTTCGGTTTCAAACCTACGGGGCAAGCAACGCCTCGGAAGTCGCATCGAATATTCGAGTTTTATATGAAGAATCAAGAAATGCCGACATAGAAATCTATTCCAAACGAATACCCGGCTATGAGCGCTCCCGTGGCGTGTTCAAAACCCAAATTCGCTTGAGTGATAGCGCCCTTTATCGGGTAGTGGAAAGAATCCAAGAATTTTCACTAATTGACAGCAAAGCCGATATAAAAGGCCGTGCGTTTCAAAAAGTACTTGCGCCAGCCATTCGCGCAGGCATGGGACAGTACTTTACTCCAGACCCTATTGTTGAGCTGGCTGTAGGTGTTATACAACCAAAAGCCAACGAACTTATCCTCGACCCATTTTGTGGTTCTGGCCACTTTCTAACAAAAACTTTGCAGTATGTTTTGGAGAATCAAGGCAGCACAATCACGCAGCATGACCTTCATGAGTTTAAGTTTTTCCACCTCCACGGCATCGAAAAATCTGATCGCATGGTGCGAATAGCCATGACGGACATGTTGTTACATGATGACGGCCACACGAACATTAGAAACCAAGATGCGCTGCTGAGCTTTGATAATTACCCAGACATTACTGCCCTCCGCAATGATCCTGACAAAGACACGCACACCCTTGATCCGGCTGTTTTTGATGTCGTGTTAACAAACCCACCATTCGGCAGCATCATGCGACAAGAAACAATGGAAATGCTGGGGCGTTTCGATCTTGGGCACAAAAAGAAGTCATTGCCACTTGAAGTTCTTGGCCTTGAGCGGAGCATTCAATTTCTCAAGCCCGGCGGACGCATGGCTATTGTGCTGCCTGAGCACATGATGAAGGGAAAAAGTGCAGCTTTTGTACGCAAATGGCTATACGGTGTTGCCCATATAAAGGCAATATTCTTCTTTCCTGAAGAAGCATTCACTCCCTTTGGCGCAATGGTTAAAACATGCCTTTGCATTTTCAAAAAATTTAACAAAGGCGATACACCAATGAACGATGATGCTACGTTTCTTTGTGAGGTGGAAAACCTGGGCTACGAAGCCACGGGGAAACCTAAGTCCGGTTCTGAAGTTGCCGATGCAATCGCCGAGTTTCACGCGAAGGGAGGCTGGGCATGAAAGTGCTAGTTAAAAAACTTGGCGAGCTTGCTTTGGCTGGCAGATGGGATATTGATTTTCACTTGCCAGCTATTGAAATTACA
>JBCKWO010000012.1:0-34259 GCA_038922535.1 Methylobacter sp.
GTCTATTTTTTTCATGACTATCCATAAGATTAAATAAAGATGTGCGTACCTTAATGAATGAAAGTGTCAGTTTCGCGTCTGATTCATGACCATCAAATGACAGGATGGTTAAGTTTTGATGACAATGTATTTTTTGTCCGTAATTCCTGCTTAAATAGAATCTCGTGCATCATGATGCTGTGCTAACGGCGCATGACAACAACTCTTCCCTTTTACTTTTTTTATAGACAACAATGGCAAACCCAAATGCAAAAGGCCTTAAACGGCTGATTAATGCTTGTATCTTCTCTGTTGCGGGTTTTAAAGCAACCTGGACACATGAAGAAGCATTCAGACAGGAAGTCATCCTGTTTGTGGTAACGACCCCCTTGGCAATCTGGCTGGGGCAAACCACTATTGAAAAACTGCTGCTGATTGGCAGCATCGTTTTAGTCATGCTGGTTGAATTATTAAATTCGGCGGTGGAAGCTGTAGTCGATCGGGTGGGGCTTGAGCATCACGAATTATCAGGCCGCGCCAAGGACATTGGTTCAGCCGCCGTCATGATGTCGCTGATTTGGGCCGCAGTAACCTGGGCATTGATTCTGCTTTAACTTTAAAAAATACTGCTTAGGATCGAGTACGAAATAACCGTAGGAGCGGCTTCGCCTAAAAGCGGCTCCTACGATAATGTCAATGATCAACTTATTTCGTGCATATTCCTTAGCCGTTTGGGCGACCAGTCTTAACTTTTTCGACCTGCTCTATGGCTTGTTTGAGCTCGTCTAGGCTTAACTTTGCAAGCAACTTGAGTCCAGCCCGAAGCAGCTCGCCTTTTTTAACATGGATTCCCGCCGCCAAGCAGGTTTGCTTGAGTTCTGAAATTTTCAGGTAATCATGTTCCGGAAATGAAAAGCTATCCCTGATGACCTTTACTTTAACGGGCTTTTTTTGTTTAGCCGAAGGTTGTAGTGCATTTCCCGGTATCTCAACGGCTTTTTTAGCGTCTATCTTATTGCCGGATTTTGCTGTTAATGATTTTTTTACGATTTTTTTGATGATGGCCTTCGGCTGAATAATCGGTTGATTTTCAGTCTGATCAGGTGTTGTTTTTATGGCATTAGGCTGTTTTGCGGTCATGGTTATTTCCCTTTACACTTAAAATAAAAAAACAGTATAAACGGTTTATACCATTTATACTAGATTTCACTCCAAAGCGGGCCTGGGCAACATGCCCCGTCCCGCGGTAATCACTCATAGCGTCCCAAGCATCACGGTAATGCCGAACGCTTTATCGATAACCCGCCAGGGCATTCACGCCATGACCTTCCAAATTACGCAGAGACTTTTGGATTGCTCATAACAATAAAAGCCGCGCTGGATAATCCAGAGCGACTTTTATTTGGCTATCGCCAGCTTCAACAGTCAATGTGTAAGCGTTCAGTCCCCCTCTTTGAAAAAGAGGGGTTAGGGGAGATTTGTTCAAATAAATCCCCCCCTCAATCCCCCTTTTTCAAAGGGGGAGGTGAACGCTTACGTAAATGCTGCTTATCCATCTAATCTGCGGAAATGAAACTTTGCCACGATGCGTAAACTGATAAATAACAACATGACCGATGTCATATAAGCCGTTGCCACGCCGACAGAGCCAAAGTCGGCGCCAAACACAAAGCTCAGCGATACCATGATTACCGTAGCAGCCAGGGTCAAGCTTAATACGATGCGGTGCAAGCCCATAAATTGCAGGTAATAAGGCACATCGGCAAACAGGGCGCTGAAGCAGGCGCCTGAGGCAATAATCAGCATGGCATGATAGCTGGCGCTGAAATGCTCGCCGAATAAGCCCAGTATGGAACGACCCGCAAAGATCAGAACAACCAGCAAGACCAGCACCCGGCCGCCGACCGCTGAAGCTCTTTTCGCCATAAGCTTCCGTATTGCCTGTTTATCGCCACGGCCTATCATCACGACCATCATGGGCAGATAATAACGATTGGTTGAGGTTCCTATCAGCGAAATAATACCGCCTGTCTGGGCGGCAACGGCATAAATGCCCACTTCTACATCAGAAGGAAACAGTATTTCCAGAATAATAACGCCGCCGCTGGTCATCACGGTTAACATCAGGCTATTCAAAACCAGAGGCAAAGAGCCTCTAAGCCATTTTTTACCCTGCATGATCGGCAGCGTATTTTTAATGCCTGTCGGCATCAATATTTTAGCCACGCACCACATAATGACTAAGGTAATCGTCCATGCGCCGCCGAAACAAAGCACGGCGGTCAAAGCGGATACTTTAACCGGGCTCAATGACAAACCAACCAGCAACACCAGATAAACTGACGGCAGAAACAACCGGTAAATCGAGACGCTGAGCAGCTGAGCAGCTGAGCGCCATGTGCGGCAATGACTTCAACCAGAAACAGCGTCACGGCTATGACCGGCAAAAACCCGGCGAAAACGACAATAGCGATATGCACCTCAGCCTGCTGTAGCGCCAGAAAGGCTTCTAGGCTGATACTCATGATTGCCATCAGCAACAGACTGAAAGCGCTGATACTGCGCAAAGCAAACAGCCAGAAACCGCGGAATCGTTGCCAATCCTCGCGATCACGCAACAGCGCTATAGCCCGCAGCGCATATTTTTCAAGACCCAGGGTCGCCAGCGTTGACAGCAGGGTTACTATTGACACGGCCACACTGTAATCATCAAAGTCACCGACACTAAGCCATCGCGCCAGCAAAATATTGGCCGCAACCATCAGGCCATAATTGGTCAGAGCCAGTACAAACAATCCCAGTGAATGAAAGCTATTCGAATGCAGGTCTAGGTGGTGATCCATCAACGCTAATATTTCCAAGTAAAGCCATGATTATTTTTTATCGTTCCCACGCTCCGGCGTGGGAATGCAGTGTCAGACGCTCCAGCGTCTCGCAACGCTGGAGCGTTGCAGACTGAGTTCCCACGCTGGAGCGTGGGAACTATTAAAACCTATACTGCGCGAATAAATTCGCGCCAACGACATTTAACCATAATTATTTTCAGCCACGGTCGGGTTATCAGTTTTGACTATCAGGCTCTTTTCTGATTATTTTAAAACACTCAACAGTTCCGCTCATTTCATTGGCTGTCAGCAGATAATGCTCGCCGTCCATTACAAAATGGGCGATTCCTTCAGGCGACTTGTCTTCGTCGCCGCCAATCTTGCCCAGGGCGACTACTTTAGGATGAAAAGGGTCTGCCAACGAAATCAATCCAACTGAACCGGCTCTTTCCATGCCGACGGCGACAAAAGGCACACCGTCCAGATCTAACGAAACCACCATTTCGGGTTCCGAGCCTTTCCGGTTACTGCGCCGCTCCGGGTAGACTTGATTTGCGAAGGCAATCTCATCAAGCTGGTTGCCGGTATCGCCCAGCAAGGTACCGGTTGCCGCATCAAAAACACTGACCGAACGCCCGCCACTGGTTGGCGGCCCGTCCGCGGGTGTAGAAGCATCCGAGTCAGTATCACCTTCATCAGCAGTGACAAAATAACGGCCATTGGCTGTTGTGGTAATCCCGTCGGGTTCGCGCAAGCCTGTCATCGTCTGGTCAAATTTCACCCATCCATCGTAGCGGGCGTCGGTTTTATGTTGGGTCGCTCCTAGGCCATAGTAGCTGATGACCTGTTCGCTGATTAAATCGACGACTGCAACCGCATCGGCTTCCTGCAAGGTGACATAGGCCTTCTTTGCATCAGGCGAAATGGCAATATATTCCGGCTCCAACAAGGCCGGAGAATGGCTTTTTATCGGGATTAATATTTTTTTCTCACCCTTTGTTTCCATACCGAAAACATCCTGACCCTCAAAATATCCTAAAAACACCTTTTTCTTTTCAATCTTGCCGTTGCCGTCAAAATCCATGTTCTTGCTGATGACGCCGTCGCCATTCCAGTCGATTTCCCGTTCCATAAACCGGCCGCCTTTGCTAATCACAAACCCCTCATAATTAGTCATATTAGCCAGCTCCAGATTTTTATGGCTGACAATATGACCGGAGTTGCTTAAGCGAACTATTGAAATGCTGCCTTCCGGGGTGAAAAATTGTTTGCTTGACGGCTCAAACAAAAAATCTTCCCCTTCATTGGCAATCATGGCGAGATTGCCGTCTTCGGAAAAAACCACCGCATCAGGACCAAAGCCAACGACGACGCGATCCATCAATAACCCCGTTGTTGCCGAACGAATCTCCAGCCTGCCGGGACTGTTTCCGGCATCGATAACCGCCGCAAACACGTCCAGCGAAGGATGAAACGCAACCGAGGTCAGTTCTTCGCCTTTTTTTAGTCCCAAAGAGAAACGGGCTGTTCTTTGCAAATGCTCAGGATGACTGACATCCAGCACATCAACTTCGCCAGTTTCGAAATTGCTGAGCACCGCCCGCAAAGTGGACTGCTGCACACTGACAATTTCAGTGCCTTTGTCATAACCCGAATCGTAAAGACTGACAGGTTCTAACCCCCAATTACCACTCGGGGCGACAGGCATCAATGTGCAACCCGCCAGGCATAAAACCGGTACAAATTTAATGATGTGACTAATTTTCAACGCTAACCTCTTTTGAATGCCAGCTGTTTAGAAGCTGAGACTGATGTTTAAAACACCCATCATAGTTGAATTCTCGCCAATAAAAAAAGCCGCGCTGGAATTCCAGCGCGGCTTTAAAACAAAGCGGGACGGGGTTTTCAACCCCGTTCCTAACGTTTTTATGATATCGGAGCTAAGCGGCTACACTTAACCAATACAAAACATTTCGAACGGGGCAACATGCCCCGTCCGGCGGTAAATCTTGTCGCTAACAAATCAGCCTAAACGGCACTGCCGATTCGATCATAACAGCCGCTTAATAGTTCCATTGCAACTGCGCTCTGGCAAGGTCTCCAGAAGCCTGTCCAAGGTAACTGCTGCCGGCATTGGTATTAGTCCGATCCATGGTTGTATAAGCCAAGGTCAATTCCAGCGCTTTCATGATCTGATATTCCGCGCCCACTTCAATTTCATCTACTGACACGTAGGGTGCGTTAACTGCGGCTTTCCAGGCTCCACGGTAAGTTTGCCACTTAATGTAAGGAGTCAAAACCCCATCGGCACGGAAGATATTATCGATTTTGTACATGGCCTGCACGTAGCCACCGCGAAGCGCACGGCTTTCCATTGCCCCTTTACCTTTATTGGCGTTCGGGTTGAGCGTCCCAGCGTTACCCCAGTTCCATTCCGCCTGCAAACCGAAAGGTTGTTGAAACAGGATCGCATGTACAGCAACCCGGTCTTCCCGTATGCCCTGTTTAGGCATGGAGTCGTTGATGCTTTGTGCATTCAATTTTCTGTCTTTACTACTACCTGAATGACCAAAACTGTCAAAGTTAGTAGTAGCAGCAGTCTTACAGGTAACCTTCTTATCTTTTTCGCTGCAAGTAGTAGCAGCATTAGCTGTTGTAGTCGGATTGAAATAACCAGTAATGGCATCCGCGCCGACTTCCAAAACCTGCCCACTCATGCGAGAACCTAAAAACCCTAAATCGATAGGGTAAGTTGAATGCGCCACAACGTACATATCATCATTGGTTTCCGCACGATTCAGTGACGAACCATTGTAGACACCTAAGCCCAGTATGCCGTAGTCGCCTGACGTTTTTAAACCTTTCTTGGTCAAGGTTTTCCAGGTTTTTTGGACATGTTCAGGCGTCCAATAAGCAATTAAGCCAAGATCACGTTCACTAGGCACGGCGCTATTGAGGGCATCGGCGCGATCCAGTGTTAAACGATTTTGCGATGACTGCAAATTTTCCCAACCGAACGGCACCTTGGATTGCCCGGCACGAATCCGATATTCATGCTTTTTATCGAAATATAAATCAGCATAGGCATCGCGTAATTGTGCAAAATTCTGTGAGGTATCGCTGACTTGGGTAGCAAAATCCGGCTGAATATATAAGTAGAGATAATCACTAATGTCACCTGAAAAGACTAGACGGACCCGGCGAAAAGAGAAATTACTGTTATCTTTGATGCTGCCGTCACCCACTGAGCGTAATTCCGGATCACCCGCGATGCGATCTCCGGTTAAACCCTGGTTGTAACGTAGCTGCGTATAACCACGCATACTGATTTTATTAAACCATTTTTCATCATTTTGGGCTTTTTCTTCCCGATTAGCGACCACATGCTCTTCGAGCGCTTTCAGTTCATTGGCTTTTAATTCCAAATCTTCGCGGATGCTTTTTATGTCAGCTTTTTCGGCATAAACATCTTCGCTAAGTCGCTTGATGTCCCCTTTATCGTCGGCAAGTGCTTTATGTGTGTTGTTGGCTCTGCCTTTTGCTGAATGGGCATCCTCTTCCACTTTCTCGAAAGCGCCCATCAGTTGTCTACGTGGGCCGGGTTCTGCATAAATTTGTTTGGTTTTGGTGTCCACATAAAGATCCATGGCAACAGCACCGGCTGATGCGCTCGCACCTAAAACGGTAGCGATGGCCAATGTCAATTTAGATATTTTCATATTTTGCTCTTGGTTGTTATCGGAAATTTTGAGCAAGAATAGGGGAGAAATATGACAACTTAATGACAGTGTTATAATAGTTTTGTTACAGAGCAACAAATCAACAATGAATTTGCCAATCTACAACAATTTAAATCCGCTGCTTAGCCCGGTAGCCAGGTAGGTCGGGTTAGCGCTAGCGTAACCCGACATTTTGGCTTCGATGCGTCGGGTCGCCTAAAAGCGCCTACTGTTGGTATGCTACGCTAACCCGACCTACTCGACTGCCGCACTGATAGCCTGCCGTCTAATCTTTGTCAGCAGCATTCGCCAGCAATTTTTTCCTGATTAAAAAAGCCGCGCCGACTGCACAGAGGGCGGGTATTTGATAAACCAAAAAAGCGCCAGTGGGATTCTTGGCAACCATGCCCGATAAAGCGGCAACCGCTGTCAACTTAACCGTCCACCAGGTAAGCCAATAACCGATTAATCCGGTGATAGCCCAGTTAATGGGAGACTCACCCTTGTCCTTTGCGGTCATGTAAAACCATACCAGCACTGCAATTGCAGCAAATCTAGCCAAATGCAACATTTTTACACCTCATTTTTTAATTATAATAAGCCTACTCAGCTTTAGCTCTCTATCCAACTGGCGCTTAACCGGCAACAGCTGTTATAAGGTGATAATCATATTCCATAATGACTGTCATTTCATTTTTTACGTAAGGAAAATAGCGTGCAAAAACCGTTTAAAATCATCTTATCGACAGTGGCTGCACTGGTTTTGCTGCTGATTGCCGCTGTCTGCATCCTGCCGTTCGTTTTCGACCCCAATGACTTCAAGCCGCAAATCGCCGCCGCCGTTAAGGACAAGATTGGCCGGGAACTGGTGCTGGACGGCGAATTAAAAGTTTCGCTGTTCCCCTGGTTGGGCCTTTCGACCGGAAAAATTGCCTTAAACAATGCGCCGGGGTTTCAAGACCGGCCTTTTGCGACAATAGAGGAAAGCCATGTAGAAGTGCGCTTATTGCCACTGTTATCGAAAAAACTAGAGATTGACCACATTGTCTTGAAAGGTCTCGTTTTAAACCTGGTTAGGGACAAGCAGGGTGTCGCTAACTGGGCTGATTTAACCGGTTCCGGGCGGATGCCATCCGCACCTACGGGGGGTGTCGGCATTCCGAATCAACAACCCATGCCCACCCCTGCACTGGCGGCTTTTTCGATCGGCAGCATGGCTATCGAAAATGCCCGGATTAACTGGGACGATCTGAAAGCCGAACAGCACTTCGAAATAAAAGACTTTAACCTGAATACCGATAAATTCGCCTTTGACCAGCCGGTCGGCATTACGGCGGCTCTGGTCGTTACGGATACCGAATCTAAATCGGGGCTGGCGATCAAGCTCAACACCGAATTAAGCGTTAATGAGCGACTCGATAGTTTTGCGCTACGCCATAGCGATGTGCAGATAACGACATCAGGCGAAACCGTTTCCGGCCAATCGTTAACGACGGCTCTAACCGTCACCGATATAGCGCTGGATATGACCCAACAAACGGTCAAGATTAACGGACTGCTAATCAAATCAGGCGAGGCGACGCTCTCTGCCGAAATAACCGGCACCCACATTAAGGATGGCTGTTCTTTTCAGGGCCCGGTTAGCGTTGCAGCGTTCAGTCCTGCCAAGCTTATGCAGCAACTGGGCATCGCTTTACCTGCCATGCAGGATGCCAACGCGCTGAGCAAGTTGGCCGTCAATTTCGACTTGGCGACAACGCCAGCTTCGGCTGATTTTAACAATCTGGTCATAACACTGGACGATACTCAAATTAAAGGTTCGGTCGGCATTAAAGACTTTACCCGGCCTGCTGTCCGCTTTGTGTTGGACATTGATACGCTTGATGTCGATCGTTATTTATCTCCCGCCAATAAATCAGCCAGACCCATAGCCAGTCCTGCCATTTTGTTGGCCGCCGGCGCTACTCTTTTACCTGTTGAGACCTTAAGAAGCTTGAATGTGGAAGGCGCCCTAATGCTGGGCAAGCTTAAGGCCAAAGGCTTGACGATGCAGGGCATTCGTATCGATTTGAACGCCAAAAACGGCACGGTTACCACACAACAATCAGCCAAGCAGTTTTATCAGGGCGCTTATTCCGGCAATCTCAACATCGACACGCAGGGCGACAAACCAAAGCTGACTGTGGACGAAAAAATAGACCATGTGCAGATTGAGCCTTTACTGAAAGATTACCGGGGCGAAGCCCGAATGAGCGGCATTGTTAATGCCACTGCACAGCTGCAAGGACAAGGCAACAAGGCCAGTGAACTAAAATCCTCGCTCAATGGTCAATTGAGTTTCCGGGTTAAAGATTCGGTGATTAAAGGTTTTAATCTGCAAAAAATCATTGATGAAGGAAAGGCAATTATTAAAGGTTCCGCTTTGCCCGCAGTCCCTAAAAACGACCAGTCGCTATTTACAGAAATAACCGGCACGGCGACGATTGCTAATGGCATCATGCACAACAATGACCTTGTCGCCAAGTCCTCCAAGTTGCGTGTCGACGGCAAAGGCAACATAAACCTAGTCTCTGAAGCCGTGGACTATAAACTCGATGCCAAGCTGCTCAATGACGAAACAGCCACCGCTGAACCGGAACACGTCAAAGCCGCCATGACCGTTAATATCACCGGAACTCTGGACAAACCGTCTTACCAGATTGATTTGGCCTCATTATTGACCGATAAAAACAAAGCCAAGATTGAAAAATTGGTCAATAAAATTGACGTCAAGTTAGGCTCCGGTTTAGGCAATCTGTTAAAAAAGCTTTTGAAGTAGGGTACGCTGTGCGTACCTTCATTGAACCTGCAACGCGCTTAAAAACGGTACGCACAGCGTACCCTACCTGACTTAAAAAATGATGCGCACTGCGGCACTCTACATGACTTACCCTTTACTATGAGCCCATCCGCTTTTCAACAAAACGTCCTCGCCTGGTTCGACCAATACGGGCGCAAAGACCTGCCTTGGCAAAAAGACCTCTCGCCTTACCGCGTGTGGCTGTCTGAAACCATGTTGCAGCAAACCCAGGTCGCCACGGTTATTCCTTACTTCAATACCTTTATTGAAAATTTCCCCAATGTGGAGAGCTTGGCGAGCGCACCTGTCGATGAAGTGCTACATCTTTGGTCAGGCCTCGGCTACTACGCACGTGCGCGCAACCTGCACAAAACGGCGCAGCTTATTGTTAAGCGAGGTAGTTTCCACAATACACTAGCTGAGCTGATCGAACTGCCCGGCATAGGCTTATCAACGGCGGGAGCCATATTGAGCATCGCTTTTAATAAAAGCCAGCCGATTCTGGACGGTAACGTCAAACGGGTGCTGACCCGGTTTAAAGCCGTTTCCGGCTGGCCGGGCAATAGCGTGGTCAATAAACAATTGTGGACGATCAGCGCCGAACTAACTCCCGTAGCGCGGGTCGCAGATTATACCCAGGCCATCATGGACTTGGGCGCAACCGTCTGCACCCGCAGTAAACCGGCTTGTGAAATCTGCCCGCTTAATGCCGGTTGTTTAGCCAGACTTGCCGACAATGTATCGGACTATCCAACGGCGAAACCTGCCAAGATTTTGCCGGTCAAACAAGTTACTTTCTTATTGCTGTGCAATACCGACAAGCGGATATTGCTGGAAAAAAGACCGCCAACCGGTATCTGGGGCGGCTTATGGAGCCTGCCGGAATTTGACAGCGTTGCGGCTGCACACGACTGGTGCTTGACCCAGAATATCCCTATTGCCGATCAACAGACACTGGCAACCCGGCGCCATACCTTTTCACATTACCATTTGGATTACACGCCGCTGCTAGTCCAAACCGATAACCCTAGCAATTTTGTGATGGAAGCCGACCGAACTGTCTGGTATAAAGCTGAACATATTAAAAAGCTTGGCTTAGCCGCACCGATTAAGCTGCTGTTGCAACAATCACAGACGAGAATGAAATGACTAGATTGGTTAAATGCGTAAAATTGGGAATAGAAACCGAAGGCTTGGATACGCCACCATTCCCAGGCCCTAAGGGTCAGGAAATATTTGAAAAAGTATCCAAAGAGGCCTGGAAGGAATGGTTAGCCAAGCAAACCATGCTGATTAATGAAGGTAAATTAGCCAGCTTCGACCCGAAAGCCAGGGCATTTTTAGCGGAAGAAAGAACCCAATTTCTGTTTGAAGGCAACAACGAAATGCCGGAAGGCTATGTGCCGCCCAAAGGCTGATCATTAACATCCAAACAGGAAGGTTCAATAATAATGCACGATCGGGATGAACTTATTATCAGCTGTCCTTACTGCGGAGAATCGCTGGATGTGTTGGTGGACACCTGTTCCGGCCCACAGCAATATTACGAAGATTGTTCGGTTTGTTGTGCACCGATTTTATTTATTGTGTCTGAAGATGAGGCAGGGAAAATGGTCATTGATATCAAAAGGGAAGATGAATAACTAATCCTCTTTCAAAGTTCTTATTTCATCGTCTGAATAATAAAGCGTATGCTTGTTAAATATTTGATAGCCATTGATTTAAAATGGTTTTATTATTTGATACCCACACGATTTTATAGCAAGAAAGGGGGGAATTGAATTTTTCTATGCTAAAATGCCCTGCGGCATTAGCTCTTCATCAATGTTTAATTTTGCTTTTTTAGCATAAAATCTCATTTTAATTGTTATGCTGACACCTACATTTCAACAATACAGGTTTAACTCAATGAAAATATTTAAAAAAATCGTAATTTCTTTAGCTATGGTTATGGCTATGGCTGCAACTTCGTCTTCTGTTTTCGCTGCGCCTGCTGGCGAAGCTGCTGTTAAAGAAGCCATTGAAAACACTCTTTCTGGAATAAAAACTGCACAAGCTGCGTTAAAAAGTGGCGATGAATCAGGTGCTTCAGCAGAGATTCTTAAAGCTTCACAAGCTTCAAAAGAGTTCCGTTTTGAAATTACTGAACGTCAACGTCAAAAAGCGACTGATGTATTAAAAGCCGCTCGTAAGTCTGTTGAAGCAGGCGATAACGCAGCAGCAGAAGCCGGATTGGCAGAAGCTTTAAAAGCATTTATAGAAATGAAAGATAAATACGACTTAACTCATTAATAAATTCTTTAAAGTCAGATTCAATTATTTTATTAATTTGATTGAATCTGATTCTAAACTCAAAAATAAACCTCGCTAAAAAAATCACTCTTTTCACTTCTCCGTAGCTGGTTGAACAGTTTCGAAATGTGTTAAAATAATTTTCGGTATATGACTATTATATTTCAATAGTTACACAGCCGATTAAATTAAAAATAACAATGACTTGAGGTCGAGTGAAATATGAAAATCTTAAAAAAAATATTACTGTCTTTATTGATTGCAGCTTCTATGGGCGCTGTTTCAACGTCGGTATTGGCTGAAACTGATAAAGGCAGAGTTACATATGCTCCTGCTGATGCAATTGATATAGTAGTCGGAAAAATTAAAGTAGCGCTTGACGCTGCGGCTGCCGGTACAGATGGCGATGCACTTGCTGACCTTATCAAAGACGCATCGGATGGAAGTAAAGAAATCAATGCTAACGATAAAGTTGATATTGCACGTTCAAAAGCTAACAACGTTCTGAAATCAGCCAGAAAACTTATTCAAGAAGGTAAAAAAGGCGAAGCAGAAGAAGCATTAAAAGATGCCTCTACAAAGTTTGAAGCTTTGAAAAGCTTAATCTAAGAGTGACCTGACCCTATCAGGATACCATCCGGTTTCCTGATAGGCTGTTTGCTCTTCCCCGCCTTGCCTCTGTACGCGCTACCTCTTTCAGTCTCTCCCTCTATAAAAATCGGATATCCGCTCTGCATACTGACTGTATAAAGAGACTAAATATTTTTCAAGACTATTTGTTAATGGATCCTAAGCTGGCGGATGATAGTCATATCCTTTGTCGCGCAGCACTAGATCAATCAGATGGTACCGGGGTTTAGCTTCGTTATAAGTAGTCGTTCAAAAGTCTTTTAACAGAAGTAAAACGGCTTTAGCTGTTTTCAGCAAATGTTTAAAGCCATTTGACTCCAGCGCAAATGTTAAAAGAAATATGATCTTGTACTTAGCTCATGGTATTTCCCTGTTAATAGCTTCTTTGCGAACAGATTGACACGGAACGAGCAGACTTTAATTCCTTGTCGGTTACTTGCTTGGAATGCTTTTTTTATACGCAAAATAAACCAACCCAGCACCGATTAAGATCATCGGCATCGACAAGATCTGCCCCATGGTCATCCAGTCCAAGGCCATAAAGCCTAATTGCGCATCCGGCATCCTAAAGAATTCGACAAAAAACCTAAAGAAACCATAAAAAAATAACGCCAACCCTGTGGTCGCCATCACCGGCCTCGGCTTACTGGTATACACCCAGAGTATCGCAAACAACACCACACCTTCCAACAAGGCTTCGTACAATTGCGAAGGATGGCGTGCCCAAGTGCCGCCGGTAGGAAACACCATCGCCCAAGGCACGTCGCTGGGTCTACCCCATAATTCGGAATTAATGAAATTGCCGATACGCCCGGCACCCAATCCTATCGGAGCCAACGGCGCGATAATATCGGTCAATTGCAGCATGGAGCATTGCTGCTTCCTGGCGAACAACCACATCGCAATAAAAACCCCCAGCATGCCACCATGAAAAGACATGCCGCCCTGCCATATTTTAATCAGGATAAGCGGATCACTGAGGAATCCTTCAAAATTATAAAACAGGATATAACCGATCCTGCCGCCCAGGACTACACCGAACGCACCGTAGGTGACCAAATCTTCTATGGCTTCCGGTTTAATCGGCGACCAAGATTGTTCTGCGCGTTTTTGCCCTAAGAACCATACGGCGGCAAAACCGATCAGGTACATAAGGCCGTACCAGTGAATTTTTACCGGCCCTAAACTTAAAGCGACGGGATCAATTTGCGGAAAACTTAACATAATTAAACATCCAGATTAGTAACATCCAAGGCATTTTTGACGATAAAATCTCGTCTCGGCTCTACTACATCGCCCATCAGCGTGGTGAAAATCTCATCGGCAGCAATCACGTCTTCGATTCTAACTTGCAGCAAGCGCCGGTTATTGGAATCCAGCGTGGTTTCCCATAACTGTTCTGGGTTCATTTCACCCAAACCTTTGTAGCGTTGGATATGCTGGCCTTTTTTGATTTCCTTCATCATCCATTCAAAAGCCTGTTTAAAGTTACTGACCGGTTGCTGTCTTTCGCCCATTTGCATATACGACCCTTCGTTCGCCGCATCGGTTCCCGACTGATTTGCGGTAGTCACACCATCCCTGGCGATAAACATGCCCGCCGTGTTTTCCGCATATTGCGCGATTTTTTGATAATCCTTGCCGTTGAAAAAGTTCGATGGCAATACAAAGGTTTTGGTTATTGCGTACAGCCGCTTATTGACCACGACCGAAAAATCAGTGCTTGATTTGTAGTCCAGCTCAACGGTAAATACTGCCTTGCTTTCGCAATCGGTTAACCTTTGCTCCATATCGGCAAACCATGCGGCGAGCTTTTGCTGATCCTGCTTAAGTTCGTCGTTGATCACACTCATATAGGCGAACTGCTCCAGGAATACCGCATCGTAACGTCTGGATAAGCGGTTATTGATGCTGTCCACCTCGGTAAACAATTTAGCCAGTTTTTCCAGGCCCTGCCCTTGAATAGGCGGCGCTGAGACATCGGTAAAAAGCTGGGCTTTATCCAATGCCAGCTGGATCAGATATTCGTTGAGCTGGGCATCATCCTTCACGTAATGCTCTTGTTTGCCTTTTTTGACTTTGTACAATGGCGGCTGGGCAATGTAGATATAACCTTTTTCGATGATTTCGGGCAGTTGCCGGTAAAAAAACGTCAGTAACAAAGTTCTGATGTGCGAGCCATCAACATCAGCATCGGTCATAATGATGATACGGTGATAACGCAGCTTTGCCAGATTGTATTCGTCCTTGCCTATGCCGCAACCTAAGGCGGTGATCAATGTCCCGACTTCTTCCGAGGAAATCATTTTATCAAAACGGGCTCTCTCTACGTTAAGAATTTTCCCTTTTAAAGGAAGTATGGCTTGTGTGCGCCTATCCCTACCCTGCTTTGCCGATCCGCCCGCAGAGTCCCCTTCCACCAAGAACAATTCAGACAGTGCAGGATCTTTCTCCTGACAATCGGCCAACTTACCCGGCAGTCCAGCAATATCCAGCGTAGTTTTACGCCGCGTTAATTCGCGTGCTTTACGCGCGGCTTCCCTAGCACGTGCGGCGTCGACAATCTTTCCGACGATGGCTTTGGCTATTTGCGGATTTTCTAGCAAGAATTCCTGCAACTTCTCGTTCATCGCCGACTCAACTAGCGGTTTGATTTCGGAAGAAACCAGCTTATCCTTGGTTTGCGAGGAAAACTTCGGATCAGGCACTTTAACAGAAAGCACTGCGGTCAAACCTTCCCGTGCATCATCACCGGTGGTCTGTACTTTTTCTTTTTTGGCCAAGCCGCTGGACTCGATGTATTGGTTGATCGTACGGGTTAATGCGCCCCTAAAACCAGACAAATGACTACCTCCGTCACGCTGAGGAATATTATTGGTGTAGCAAAACACATTCTCCTGATAAGAATCGTTCCATTGCATCGCAACTTCGACCGTGACACCTTCTTTTTCGGTAATAAAATGAAAGACTTCCGGGAACAGCGGCGTTTTGTTTTTATTGAGATGCACGACAAAAGCGCCTATGCCACCCTCAAACTCGAACACATCCTGTCTATCGGTGCGCTCATCTTCCAAGCTGATACGGACGCCGGAATTCAGAAACGATAATTCCCTGAGCCTTTTTGCCAGAATATCGTAGTGGAACTCGACATCAGTGAACGTTTCGGTGCTGGGCTTAAAATTTATTAGTGTGCCAGAGCCTTCAGCCGGCCCTACTGCGGCCATTGGAGCGACCGGATTGCCCATACGATACTGTTGCTTGTATAACTGGCCATTCTTGCGCACTTCAAGATTCAGCTCTTCAGATAAAGCATTAACAACCGATACACCCACGCCATGCAGACCACCGGAAATCTTGTAAGCATTATCATCAAACTTACCGCCGGCATGCAGTACCGTCATAATGACTTCCGCCGCCGACCGCCCCTCTTCCTTATGAATATCAACAGGAATACCCCGACCATCATCAGAAACAGAAACCGAGCCATTGCTATGAATAACCACCCTGACTTCTTTACAGTAACCCGCTAAGGCCTCATCAATCGAGTTATCGACAACCTCAAAAACCATGTGATGCAAGCCAGAACCATCATCCGTATCGCCGATATACATGCCCGGTCGCTTTCTTACGGCATCCAACCCTTTTAACACTTGAATACTGGTACTGTCGTATTCAGGCACTACCACTGGGCTTGATGCCTCGACAACTTGATCACTGGAGTTACTCATGCTTGTTTTTTCCTGTTGGTTGCGAATGTTCCACGTGGAACATTACACGGGTTTTATGGTGCCATGTTCCACGTGGAACATTTTATAATTTTTTATCTGGCTTAAATCGCCAAAATCAATTTTTTCTGTCGCAGTTATAAATACCTGACAGGCCATTTCCGATAAATAGTTCAGTAATTTTGCTCGATTGATAACGTCGAGTTCAGCCGCAAAATCGTCAATCAATATGCAACCGGCTTGGCTTTGTTCATTGGCAAGCAACTGAACTTGTGCCAATTTCAAACTCATAACCAATAATTTTAATTGTCCCCGAGAAACAAAATCCTTTGCCAGTCGATTATTAACCATCAACTTAAAATCCCCGCGATGCGGCCCGCTATGGGTAAATCCATAGCGTAAGTCTTTATCCTGGTCATCAGTTAAAACCCGACTAAGCTCCTTTGCCGAATCCCAACCGGATACAAGTTTCAGTTCGATTCTATCAAGGGAGAGAAATCTGCCGATAATCTCGATAAAAACAGGCTTGAATTTTTCCAAATATTGCTGACGATAGCAATCGACTATTGTACCGTAATAAACAAGTTCCTTATCCCAAACATTGATTTGTTCAACTCGCCTTGTTTTTAACAGTGCATTACGCTGGGATAAGGCTTTTTTAAACTTGCGCCATGCAGGTAAAAAATTTGGATCATTATTAAAAACGCCCCAGTCTAAAAACTCTCTTCTGCTTTGCGAGCCGGCATCGAGTAATTCATAGCTTTTTGGATGAATAAGTTGTAACGGCAATGCATAGGCCAAATCCGAGCGCTTTTGTTTTGCTTGCTGATTGATATGGATTTCAATATTTTTGCCATCCAGTTGTATGCCTAACTGAACGTGACTGCCATTTGATTGCAATGTTTGCGCAGAAACAACCAGATGCTGTTGGGTGAAATTAATGACCGACTTGATGCTGGTACAACGAAAAGATTTAGCCCGTCCTAAAATAAAGATGGCTTCGATCAGCGCGCTTTTACCACTAGCATTTTCTCCAACAATAAAATTAATGGCCGGAGAAGGAATGATTGATTCTTTTTGGATATTTCTAACTGCATAAATATCCAATTTCAACAAACTCATTGTTGCAATTTTAGAGTCTCATGGGCATAACGATAAACTTATACCCGCAATCACCAGGTTCATCTATAAAGCAACTACTGGCATTGCTCGCAATCGTCAAAACCGCAAGTTCGGAATCTAAGTTTGAAACAGCATCCAGCAAATACTGGGCATTAAAAGCAATAGTTAAAGGTTCGCCCGTGTATTCAATAAACAGCTCTTCCTCGGCTTCATCGTGCTCGGGGTTATGTGTGCTTATTTTGAGGCTGTCGGGTGTAATATCAAAAGTGACGCCCTTGAACTTCTCATTCGACAGGATAGCAACACGCGTCAAAGCTTCTTTTAAAATCTGTTTTTGAATGTGAATTTGATTAAAGAATTCTTGTTGGAAAACTTTGCCAAAATCAGGATATTTTGAATCCACCAATTTTGCCGAGAAAATCAGGTTCTTTATAAAAACGCGGATATTGTTGCTGGAAAATTCAATTTTTAATTCGGCTTCAGGATCGTCGAGTAATCGGCTAAGTTCTAAAACGCCTTTTCTGGGAAGAATAATTCTGGCTTCAAAGCCGGTAGCCTGATCTAAGCTATCCTCGTAAATGGATAAACGGTGCCCATCGGATGCAACCAGTTTCAATTTACTGTTGGATACATTCAATAATAAACCATTCAGGTAATAACGAACATCCTGATTAGCCATGCAAAATACCGTCTTATCTAGGGCTTTTTTAAATTTGCCGGCATTGATAATTAAATGATTCTCTAATTCAGACTCAGCAAATTCAGGATAATTATCTGCGGGTAAACAACTTAATGAAAAACGACTACGACCAGAGGCTATTTTGACTTTCATCGCACCAGCTCCCGAATCCTCCTGCAATTCGAATTTAATTTCAGCTCCACTAGGTAAAAGCCTGCAAATATCTAAGAATTTTCTAGCCGGTACAGTGATCGAACCTGGAGTAGCCGCCGTGATATTGATTTTAGCAATAATCTGAATTTCAAGATCCGTACCCGTTAAAGTCAGCTGATCATCGTTAATAACCATCAAAACATTGGAAAGAATAGGCATGGTTTGCCTTTTTTCAATCACACTGACAATTTGCTGCAAAGGAAGCAGGATTTCTTCTCTATTAATAATAAATTTCATAAAAGAATATTTTTCTATTATTACTATTAGCTTAAAAGGAAACTGTTGAAAACAGCTATTTATCCTTAATAATCAATTAGTTATGTTGTTATAAACCATGTGGTTAAGTGTGTTTTTTCTTTTGTATAGCTTGTTGTTAAATAGCGGCTGTTAGTAAAAGTATAGTTTATCCACAGGTTGCTCCCTATTAGTGTGACAGGGTTCTCAACAGGTTGGAGTAATCCTCCGCAATTTTGTTATCAGCTTCCTTAAGCTCGGTAATTCTTTTACAGGCATTCATAACCGTGGTGTGATCACGTCCGCCAAAGGCATCGCCGATTTCAGGAAAGCTGTGGGAGGTTAGCTCACGGGCTAGACACATTGCCATTTGCCTGGGTCTAGTAACGGATTGTTTTCTATTTTTAGACGATAAATCGGCAATTCGAATTTTAAAATATTCCGCGACCATTTTTTGAATGTTGTCGATATTAACGAGTTTATCTTGTAAAGAAATCAGATCATGCAGTGCTTCTTTGGTAAATTCTATGGTAATTTCACGACCGGTAAACTGCGCGTTGGCAATGACCCGTCTTAAAGCACCTTCCAGATCCCGAACATTGGAAGGAATCCTTTTGGCGATAAAAAAAGCTACGTCCTGAGCTAGTTCAATATTAACGAAAGCTGCTTTCTTCATTAAAATAGCAGCCCTGGTCTCCATATCGGGAGGCTCGATTAAAACCGGAAGCCCCCAGCCGAACCGGGATTTCAAGCGGTCTTCAAGACCTATGATTTCCTTAGGGTATTTGTCGCAGGTTAAGATTACCTGGTGTTTCTTTTCCAGCAGCGTGTTGAAGGTATGAAAAAATTCTTCCTGAGAGCGCTCCTTGCCGGCAAAAAATTGAATATCATCGATTAACAGCACATCAATACTGCGATAGAATTCCTTAAAGGCGTTAATGGAGTTTTGTTGCAATGCTTTAACCATATCCTGAACGAATTTTTCAGAATGTAGGTAAACGACCGTCGCCGAAGGATTCTTTTGTAAAACCGCATTGCCTATTGCATGCATTAAATGGGTTTTGCCTAAACCGGAGCTGCCGTAAATTAGTAACGGGTTATACGCTTTTCCGATGTTCTCGGAAACCTGGATCGATGCCGCCTTCGCTAACTGATTAGATTTACCTTCAACAAAGTTATCGAACGTAAACGCCTTATTGAGAAAGTTGGGGCTTTTTTTTTGGGTTCCGGCAGGCTTGGCAATTGTTGCCGTCGTAACAACAACTGAATTTTTGGAGCCGATCTCCAGGCTCAGGTTTAATGTTCCGTTGGAAAACTCATGGATGGTTTCTTCAATTTTTGCAAAATGATGCTCTTTAACCCAGTCCAGTACAAACCGGTTGGGGGCTAATAATTTTATTTGCGCATCGGTTTCTATGGCCTGAAGAGGCCGTATCCAGGTGCTGAAGTCTGAACCTGAAATTTCATTTTCAAGCTTAGAAAGACAGTTGTTCCAAATTGAGCTCATTGAATATAGTAAAAAAAGTTGATTAGTATAATAAATTTTGTTGCTTTTTATCACTATACAGCAATAAAACATTGCGCTATAGAATTGACAGACCTAGCAGTTTATTTTATCATCCGCTGTCTTTTTTATCTGTTTTTGTTAACACTCATCCGATCAGGCCTTAAGTAAATGAAAAGAACATACCAACCCAGTAAAATTAAACGCGCGAGAACGCATGGTTTTCGTGCAAGAATGGCAACAGTAGGTGGCCGTAGAGTTATCAATGCTCGCAGAGCAAAAGGTCGCGCCCAGTTAACTGTTTAGTCGAAGGTTGTGTGACTGAAGAAGTTTTTAGTTTCCCCCCGCAGTTACGGTTAAAAAAGCCGGCTGAATATAAAAAGGTTTTTGCTAAGCCGGTAAAATCAAGTGACCAATATTTTACCTTATTAGCCATTAGGAATGATTTTGATCATCCTCGGCTGGGCTTGGCAATTGCTAAAAAAAATATAAGAAAGGCAGTACACAGGAATTTGATTAAACGAACTGTCCGGGAAAACTTTAGAATAAAACAGCATAGTTTGGGGAATATGGATATTGTTGTTTTGGCTCGTAGAGAAGCCGTAGATGCCCCGCCGGATTTGTTAAGAAAATCATTGGCAAGGCATTGGCTTAAGTTGGTATCCCGATGCGATTCATGCTCATAACAATCATAAGGTTTTATAAGTACCTTATTAGCCCTCTGCTTGGAAACAATTGTCGTTTCTACCCAAGTTGTTCAAGTTATTCTCTGGAAGCGCTTCAGCTCCATGGAGCCATAATCGGCTCTTATCTCACCCTAAAAAGATTATTAAGATGCCATCCGTTCCATGAAGGTGGCATTGATCCCGTTCCAGCGCCGCGCCAGCTCCCGACTGGTCAGCGGCATACACACCGTCCCTGGCGATAAAAAATTGGTAATAAGAATGGATAATATAAGATTTGTACTGATCGTTACTTTTGTAATGCTTGTTTTCATGCTGCAACAAGCCTGGCAACTGGATTATGGCCCGAAGCCTGACGTTGCTGAGATTGCAGAGATTGCAGAGTCTGTCGCAGCCAACACCAAGGAAGACTTGCCTACTGCCACGGGTGCAGTCGGCCAAACAGAAACAGCAGAGAAAGACACAGCAGCCGTTCCCTTGGCCACCGTATCATCTGCCAACGTCATTACCGTTAAGACCGACGTGCTTGCACTGCAAATAGATCTGCAAGGGGGTACAATTCAAAATCTGGATTTACTGGCTTATCCGGTAGAAAAATCCAACACCGTCGTCGATAAATTACGAGCAATGGTCGGCTTATCGGTTGCCGAAAAAAATACCGCTCCAGTACGCTTATTCGACAGCAACCAGGAAAAACTATTCGTTGCGCAAAGCGGTTTAATCGCCGACAGCGGTTTTGCGGCGGCACCAAGTCATCACACGGTGTTTAAAAACGAACAGACCCGCTACGATCTAAAAGAAGGACAGGACAGCTTAACCGTGCCTTTAACCTGGACTGACAATAATGGACTGAAGATCACCAAATTATTCACGTTTAAACGCGGCAGTTACGAGATAACGCTGGAACAAAAAGTCAACAATGCTTCTGATAAAGCATGGTCCGGCAGACAATACAGTCAACTGCTTAGGGCACCGGATACGGCAAGTGGTGGCGGGATGCTGACCGGTGGCATGAGAGCTTATGCCGGCGGCGTTATTTATACCGAAAAAGACAAATACCAAAAAATAAGTTATGACGACATGGCCGATGAAAATCTTGATGTCGTCACCACAGGCGGCTGGGCTGCGTTAATTCAGCATTATTTTGCTTCTGCCTGGATTCCGCCTGCGAATCAGGAAAATCACTTTTATACCAAAGCATTGAGCGATGGCCATTATGTGATCGGCACTTATTCGCCAACGGTCACCGTCAACGCCAATTCGGACGCCCAGTTTGTCGCGCAATTGTTCGCGGGCCCTAAAATCCAGCCGATGATGGAAAAAACAGCGCCCGGCCTGGAACTGACCGTCGATTACAGTTTTTTGACCTTTATCGGCAAACCCATTTACTGGTTGTTGAACCAAATCCACGATGCCGTCGGTAACTGGGGCTTGGCTATTATGGGCGTGACGTTTTGCATTAAACTGTTGTTCTTCCCGTTGTCGCAATCCAGCTATAAGTCCATGGCTAAAATGCGCAAGATTCAGCCGCGTCTTAAAGAATTGCAAGAACGTTTTGCCGATGACAGACCTCGTTTCAATACTGAAATGATGGCGTTGTATAAAAAAGAAAAGGTCAATCCATTGGGCGGCTGTCTGCCCATTTTGGTGCAGATTCCGGTGTTCATGTGCTTATACTGGGTATTGAGCGAAACCGTTGAATTCCGCCAAGCGCCTTTCATATTATGGATACAGGATTTGTCGATACAGGATCCGTTCTATGTATTGCCGGTCATCATGGGCATCACCATGAAAATCCAACAAGGCTTAAACCCTGCGCCGATCGATCCGATACAGGCTAAAGTCATGAAGATGTTCCCGATCGTCTTCACCATTTTCTTCCTGTTTTTCCCGGCCGGTTTGGTTCTGTATTGGGTGGTCAACAACACCTTGTCCATCATCCAACAAACCATTATCACCAAGCAAATAGCCAAAACGCCATAACTTGGATATTGGAAGCTTAGACACCATAGCCGCCATTGCGACACCGCCGGGAAACGGCGGTGTCGGCATTATCCGCATTTCGGGGGCGCTAGTTCCCGAAATCGCCAAACAACTACTCCGCCGCGTCACCTCCCCTAAGGCTATTGCCTTAACCCCCCGGCTAGCCTCGTATTCGGCTTTTATCGATAGCGATGGCTCGGTAATCGATTCCGGTATCAGTCTTTATTTTCCGGCACCCGCCTCTTACACCGGCGAACACATCCTCGAACTCCAGGGTCACGGCGGCTCAGTCGTATTGGACATGCTGCTGCGACGGGTTTTATCGCTAGGCGCCCGCCTAGCCAATCCCGGCGAATTTACCGAACGTGCTTTTCTTAATGACAAGCTCGATTTAGCACAAGCCGAAGCCGTCGCCGATTTGATTGAAAGCAGCACCGAACAATCGGTGCGCTCGGCGCAAAAATCGATGCAGGGCGTTTTTTCGGAACAGATTAATGAATTGGTCGAAGAACTGACCGAACTTCGCACTTACGTCGAAGCGGCCATCGATTTTGTCGATGAAGAAATTGATTTTCTGACTGACGGCGTGGTCGAAAACCGCATAGTCAACATCCTGCACCGCATCGAGCAAATCCAAAAAACCGCACAACAGGGTCGTTTGCTGCGCGACGGCATGACCGTGGTATTGGCAGGCAAACCGAACGCCGGAAAATCCAGTCTACTAAACGCATTGGCCGGACATGAAGCCGCGATAGTCACCGACATCGCCGGAACCACCCGCGACGTGTTAAAAGAGTGCATCCAGCTGGACGGCATGCCTTTGCATATCATCGATACAGCAGGCCTACGCGAAAGCGACAATGTGATAGAACAAGAAGGCATCCGCCGGGCTCACGAAGAAATCAAAAACGCCGATAAAATTCTGTTGCTGATTGATGCAGGAGAACCGGAAATAGACTCAATATTAAAAACCCTGCCGTCCGGCGGCAACATCACCCAAATCTACAACAAAATAGATTTGTTAGGTCTAGCGCCTGAAATCAAACAAACCGAACACGGAACTCAAATCTACCTGTCGATAAAAACCGGCGAAGGTATGGACTTATTAAAACAACACCTCAAACAAATCGTCGGGTTTAATGAGGCGACAGACAACGTTTTCATCGCCCGAAGACGACACATAGAAGCCTTAAACAAAGGTCATGAATTTGTCGAAAGCGCCATAGAGCAGTTAAGGGGCAGCCAAGCCGGAGAACTGGTCGCTGAAGATTTAAGACAGGCGCAAATGAGCCTTGCGGAAATAACCGGAAAATTCACTTCAGACGACTTGCTAGGGAAAATATTTTCCAGCTTTTGTATTGGAAAGTGAGGCGGTAAAACAACGTCAACAATAGAAAGAATTGTAACGTTACAAGAGTTATAGCTAAGTAGGTGTTCATAACTGTTTTAACAAAACCCAGAATCAGGCATAGGGATAACATCCCTTCAAGGGATGTTATCCCTAAAACAACCATTGCCTTCAAACTTTTGATCCATTACTTAATTGACAGCCGAAACGCCACGCTATACATTCAAGCCATGATTAAATCATTCCAGCATAAAGGATTAAAAGCGTTTTTCGCGACTGGAAGCAACGCAGACATATAGGCGCAACATGCCACAAGGCTTAACTTGCAGCTTGCAAGGCTTGATACTGCAACACATCCTGATGATATGAATTTGCTTAATTGGCGGCTACACCCACTTAAGGTAACTCGCAAAAATACCCCCACAAATTTTCACCGGAATACCCCATAAAATTGATGTATTCTTTACTGAGATAATTTTACACAATGGAACGCCAAAGTATGACCGACTTATCAGAACAACATATTGCCACGTGTAAAGACGCAGCGAAAAAATTAACGGGGGTCAAAACGGCGGGAATTTCAGGCGAAAGTGTGCATTGATTATTGTCATTCAAAAGTCTATTTGGCTGAAAAGACCTTCGGCTGGGATCGCCATACGGTTGCGCTAGGGTTAAACGAGTTACGCACAGGAATTGTTTGCCTGGATGCAATAAAAAAACCGAAGTAAAAATGCCCCAACTGGAACTCGACATCGTTTGTTTGGCTGAACCTGAAAGCCAAATTGACCCAAAATTTCAGACCGCATTTAAAGTCACGCGCATGACCGCCAAAGCCATGCGTAAAGCCTTAATCACAGAAAAAGGCTGGTCACATGAAGAACTGCCTTGTCAACTTACCATCAGTAATATCCTGAACCGCTTGGGTTATCGCCTACGCAGGGTACAAAAAGCCAAGCCACTTAAAAAAATTATCGAAACAGACGCCATTTTCGATAACCTCAAGAAAGCCAATAAAGCCTCTGACTTGCGCGAAGATTCATTGCGGATATCGATTGACACCAAAGCCAAAGTAAACCTGTGTGATTCATCGCGGGGCGGTACATCGCGTTGCAAAAAAGCGGTGCAAGCCGATGAGCATGATAGGGGGCTCAAAGACAAAATTAATCCTTTTGGTATTTTAGAGGTGATATCTGGGTTGTTCACTATCGTCTTTGGACTCTCGTTCGAAACCAGTGACTTTATTGTCGATTGCCTTGATCAAGGGTGGGAAGACAACAAAGAACGCCATGCACATATCAACCAATGGGGCATCAATCTGGACAACGGCCCACACAACTCCAGCCATAGGACGCAGTTTATGAAACGGATGATCGAATTTGCGGATAAACATAACCTTGAAATCGTGCTGGCTTACTATCCGCCCTACTATAGCAAATATAACGCCGTCGAACGGTGTTGGGCGATGCTTGAAAATCATTGGAGCGCAACGCTTTTAAGGACTATTCTTATTACCTTGGAATGGGCAAAAACCATGACCTGGAAAGGAATCCATCCCGTCATAAAACTATTGGAAACCACTTATCAAAAAGGTGTACGGATGAGCAGGAAAGCATTTAAAGCTTTTGCCGATAGAATAAATCGGGATGAGTTGCTGCCAAAGTATTTCGTGACCATTCAAGCCCAGGCTTGAGGATGGCTGATGGGGGGGTATTTATTGCGAGTTACCTTACGAACTGACAATGCCCGTAAATCGGTTAAAAAACCATGACCAGCAAGGAAAATTAATGAAGCAATACTTAGAATTACTCGATAAGATCATCACCGAAGGCAGTCCAAAAGGCGACAGGACCGGCAGTGGCACATTGTCCATTTTCGGGCATCAGATGCGTTTCTCGCTATCGGAAGGCTTTCCGCTGGTGACAACCAAGAAAATACATTTAAAATCAATAATAGTTGAATTACTTTGGTTTTTAAGAGGCGAGACTAACTTAAGCTTTCTGCATGATCATAACGTCAATATCTGGAATGAATGGGCGGATAAAACCGGCGAGTTAGGCCCCGTGTACGGACATCAATGGCGTTCATGGCCGACAGCCGACGGACGGCATATCGACCAGATTCAGCAAATCATCGAGCAACTTAAAACCACACCCAATAGCCGCCGGATTATCGTTTCGGCCTGGAATGTGGCAGATTTGCCCGATGAAAGCATCAGCCCGCAACAGAATGTGGCACAGGGTAAAATGGCGTTGTCACCCTGCCATGCGTTTTTTCAGTTCTATGTGGCCGACGGCAAGCTGTCTTGTCAACTCTATCAGCGCAGCTGCGACACGTTTTTAGGTTTGCCGTTCAATATAGCCAGTTATGCATTATTGACACATATGGTCGCCCAGCAGTGCGATTTGGAAGTAGGCGATTTTATCTGGACCGGCGGCGACGTGCATCTTTACCTGAATCATCAGCAACAGGCTAATTTGCAACTAACCCGCGAGCCGTATCCGCTGCCGACATTAAAAATAAACCGCAGGCCGGAATCGATATTCGATTATCGCTATGAAGATTTTGAAATCATCGATTATCAGGCGCACGAACATATCAAGGCGCCGATTTCTGTTTAACAATGTAGGTGCGAAGTAACGGGATTGCGCCCGGAACACTATTTTTTAATTAAAAACAACCATCACCCATGAACATACAATACAAAGCCCATCCCTGGCACGGCATTAGTCCGGGCGACCATGCGCCGGACGTCGTCACCGCCTTCATCGAAATTGTCCCGTCGGATACTGTTAAATATGAAATTGACAAAGAAACCGGTTATCTTAAAATCGATCGGCCGCAAAAATTTTCCAACACGGTACCTACGCTTTACGGGTTTATTCCGCGAACTTATTGCGGAGAAAGGGTTGCCGAATTTGCCGCATTAAAATCAGGCAAGGCGGTTGCCAAGGGCGATGGCGACCCGTTGGATATTTGCGTTTTGAGCGAGCGTAGTGTGACGCATGGCGATATTCTGTTGCAGGCGATACCTATCGGCGGCTTCCGCTTGCTGGATGGGGGCGAAGCCGACGACAAGATTATTGCGGTCATGAAAGGCGATGAGTTTTATCGGCAATGGAATGATGTGTCGGACTGCCCTGAGTCGTATATCAACCGTCTGAAACATTATTTTTTGACCTATAAACAGCTGCCAAGCGAAAAGAGCGCCTGCGAAATAACCAATGTTTATGGACGGGAAGAAGCGCATGAAGTGATTAGACGGGCCATGGACGATTATCAAAATCATTTTATTGCTGAATAAGGTTTAAATTTTAGTAGGGGCAATCCCTTGTGGTTGCCCTCTTGGAATCAGGGCAACCACAAGGGATTGCCCCTACAGTGTGATTAAAGGTGTTCCCCGGCAATATCCCTGATCATAAAATCCATTATTTCCCGCTTATCGCTAAAATTCCCATAAGCCAACAGCAGTTTTACATAGGCGGCTTCAATCGACATATTCCAAATGATGTTAGCCCCGTGCTTTATTAATGTCTGGGTGCTTTGGTAGGCATCGGACGACTGGATCGCCGGAGCTAGATAAACGGCGATTTCTTGTTTTTTGCAGCACTTTATAAATTCGACTAACGAATGGTTTTCGCCCCATTGCAGCGATACGCAGGCGGTACCGGAGTGATACAAGTCGTGCAAAACGGCATCGACATTGTCCAGATTAAACCGAGTGTAATCCAGACCTGGGTAGGGTTTGATCATTAAAATCCGGTCGGAAAAATCAGCTTTTAACGGGGTATTTTTAGTCGGATGTTGTGTTGCCAGCGGATTTAGTAGCGAAAACTGCCGGCTTTCAAATTGCATGTAACTTTTGCCCTGAACGCTGAAAAAATCGCCGCTTAACTGTAAAGAACAGGCTAGATGAGCTCCTTGATGAAGTTGGGTGGTTTGCTGTTGATTTCGATAGGGTACCTTAACCCCGGCTCGCTTTACCCTTCGACCCAGCTCGGGGCAGGTTTGCAGGATAAACTCAACAGCACAGATAAAATTTTCCAGTCCGTTAGCTTTAGGATGATCCAGCGGATAATCGCTGGAAACCAGCAGCATTGGAATCTTGATGGCATTAAAATAAAAGCTCAATGCACAAGCCGTATAAGCCAGAGTGTCCGTGCCATGAGTAATGATGATGCCGTCATACTGCTCGGGCTTGGCAGCTTCTACGGCTGCAATGATGATTTTCCAGGCAGGAGGCGCAAGATTTTCGCTTAAAATCTGGAGCGGTTGCAGGGTGTCGAAATGGATTTTCCGATGATGTTCGTAATGCTGTTGAAACAGCTGGAGCAATTTGAACGATGCGCTGCCGGCCGTATCGATAGTGCCGTCAGTTGCTGTGGAACCGATAGTACCGCCGGTAAATACAACCAGTATATTTTTCATAGTATGATGCTGGGGTG
The DNA here is from genome assembly GCA_038922535.1 of Methylobacter sp. GTDB lineage: Bacteria > Pseudomonadota > Gammaproteobacteria > Methylococcales > Methylomonadaceae > Methylobacter_A. The sequence continues at coordinate 28,218 of JBCKWO010000012.1, forward strand.
AATTAATTACTGAAAGAATACTGCATTGAAATGAAAATATCACTTATCGTCGCGATGGCGAGCAATCGGGTCATCGGTCTCAATAATCAAATGCCCTGGCATTTATCTGCCGACCTTAAAAAATTTAAAAAAATAACCCTGGGCGCACCCATTTTGATGGGTAGAAAAACTTATGAGTCGATAGGCAGGCCGTTGCCGGGGCGCACCAATATCATTATCAGCAGAAATCCGCTGTATCAGCAACCAGGCTGTCTGGTTTTTAACGATATTGACAAGGCGCTGGAGAGTTGCTGTGACAGCGACGAGGTGTTTGTTATTGGCGGCTCGGATTTTTATAAGTCGATGTTGCCTGTTGCCGATACGCTCTACCTGACACAAATACATCAGGAATTCCCCGGTGATACCTTTTTTCCAGAGATCGATGCAAAGCAGTGGCTCGAGGTGGAGCGGGAAGATATTCAGGACGATCCCGATGTCGGATTCAGCTATAGCTTTTTGAAGTTGGAAAAACGAAAACATTGATAAAAAGTAACTACCCACGCGAGCAGCACATCTTTTAGACCTTCCAGGTTTTTAAAACCTGGAAGGTCTTGATCGGGGCATTGCGCTTAGTCCCTAACCCTTAGGGTGCAAGCAACCGTTAAATACGGTGAACGCTTACGTTTAATCGGTGTCAATCTGTGGCTGAATAGTTACGGGGTTTTTTAGATTCAGGACAATCAATGCTGAAACGCTGTACCTGTTCACCCAGTTTTAATGCGGTGAGTTGTCCGCCCCAAAGACAGCCGGTATCAATGGCGTAACAGTTTGGCCCTTCGTAAAACCCCAAAGTGGACCAGTGGCCAAAGATAATGCGCATGTCGGCGTTTTTACGTTTAGGCGCGTCAAACCACGGCACCAGGTCTTTGGGTTGAGAGCCTAGAGGCCCGCTATTAACAAAATCCAGTCGGCCGTTAACATCGCAATAACGCATTCGGGTAAAGCAGTTGATAATGAAGCGTAACCTTGCGACGCCTTTCAGATTGGACGACCATGTATTGGGTTTGTTGCCGTACATTTGCCTTAAAAAAGCCTGATAATCGGAACCTTGCAAGGCCTGTTCCACCAGTAAGGCCATTTTTTTGGTTTTATTAAAATCCCACTGTGGTGGAAGACCGGCATGTAGCAGGCAGAAATCCTCGTTAAAATGAAACAGCGGCCGATGCCGTAGCCAGTCGATCAACTCATCGCGATCGGGCGCTTCCAGCACTTGCAGCAAGGTGTCTTTTTTATGGGCTATTTTGGGTGCGCAGGAAGCGGCCAATAAATGCAGGTCATGGTTGCCCAGCACGGTGATCGCAGCATCTCCCAATGATTTGACAAAGCGCAGGGTTTCTAACGATTTGGGGCCACGGTTGACCAGATCACCGGCAAACCACAGTTGATCGGTCTGTTCATTAAAAGAGATAGTATCGAGGAGTCTTAATAATTCATCAAAACAGCCTTGAATATCACCGATAGCATAAATAGACATCTCTAATGCAGGGTTCTTGGGATTGATAAGGTAAATCTGGGCACGTCTGCGAGGAAATTGTCGCCGTCATCGGAATGCATCGTATAGTCGCCCTGCATGGTGCCGACCGGAGTCGCTATTATTGCGCCGCTGGTATAACGAAAAGACTCGCCGGGTTTAAGGTAAGGATGTTCGCCGATGACGCCATCACCTCTAACTTCCTGGATATTGCCGTTGGAATCGGTAATTAGCCAATGACGCTGGAGCAGCTTTGCCGGTATTTCGCCGGCGTTGGTGATCGTGATGGTGTAGGCGAAGACATAGCGATCCTCATCGGGAGAAGATTGCGCTGCTATGAAATGAGGTGTGGCTTCAACTATTATTTTGTTTTTTTCGTTCATTATCGGATCATATAGGTTATTTGTTGATTATTTCATCGTAACTTTTCATTAAACGCAAGTAACTATTCAGTATGAAATATAAAGATGGCTTTTTAATGCTGTTATTGATCTTATCCACAGCGACTCATGCAGAAGATGCCAAAGATTTATTCGCGGCGGCGATGATGGGCAAGGTTGAAAAAACAGAGGCTTTGCTGGCGCAAGGGATAGACGTTAACAGCAAAAATGCCGGCGGTCGCACCGCCCTGATGGCGGCAAGTTTTAACGGCAATGTACTCATTGTTAAAGCCCTGTTGACATACGGAGCCGATGTTAGCCTAGCCGATAATGTAGGCACGACGGCGTTAATGGATGCGCTGGTTTTCGGCAATGAAGACATCGTCAGTTTACTGATTGCAGCTGGGGCCGATGTCAATGCGCTGGATAAACAAAATGTGACGGTCATGGGCAGAGCCCAAAAAACCACGCATGAAAACGTCGTTAAAATTTTGGAAAAAGCCGGCGCCAAAGAAAAAGCGGAGGTACCGATAGAAGAAGCGGTAGCCAAAGACGACGCAGGCGGTAAACCAGAAGATAAGCCGCCAGTTAAAAAATAAATGTTAAATTATAGGCGAAAGACGAAAGACGAAGGGAAAAGTATAATCCGTGCTTATCCGGTTTACGCCCAATACAACTATGGGCAGCGGTCCGACCTTCGTCGAGGACACTACCGGTGGGGCGGATCGAGACATCTTGGGTGCTAACCGGATAAGCACGGTATAATCCTTAGCCCTTAGCCCTTAACCCTTAACCCTTAACCTCGATATTTATGCATATTCACATCTTAGGTATTTGCGGGACATTTATGGGCGGTCTTGCCGTCATTGCCCGGCAGCAAGGGCATCAGGTCAGCGGTTCCGATCAAAACGTTTATCCGCCGATGAGCACCCAGCTGGAAGAACAGGGCATAACCTTGATGGAAGGCTACCGGGCTGAAAACCTGGATGGGAATCCCGATTTGGTCGTTATTGGCAATGCCTTATCGCGCGGCAATCCGGAAGTCGAAGCGGTGCTTAACAGGGGGCTAAACTACGTATCCGGCCCGCAATGGCTGGCGGAGCATGTGTTGCAGGGCAAATGGGTGTTGGGTGTTGCCGGAACCCACGGCAAGACCACCACGACCAGTATGCTCAGCTGGATACTGGAACATCAGGGCTTTAATCCGGGCTTTTTAATCGGCGGCATCCCGTTAAATTTCGGCATCTCGGCTCGGCTTGGCGAGTCCGACTTTTTTGTGATTGAAGCCGATGAATACGATTCGGCGTTTTTCGACAAGCGCTCGAAGTTTGTCCACTATCGCCCCAGAACCGCTATCCTCAATAACCTTGAATACGACCACGCCGATATTTTTCCCGACCTGGATGCGATCAAAAAACAATTCCATCATCTGGTCAGGACGGTACCGGGAGAAGGTTTGATTATCAGTCCAGAATGCGACGCCAATATCAATGAGGTGTTGGCAATGGGTTGCTGGACGCCGGTTGCCAAGACCTCCATCAATGCCGATTCCCAGTGGAATGCGCAGCTGATCAAGGACGACGGCAGCCGCTTTGAGGTATTGTTCGATAATCAATTGCAAGGCCGTGTCGAGTGGTTGTTAACCGGCGAGCATAATGTCTACAACGCGCTGTCGGCGATAGTCGCAGCAAAACATGTCGGCATCTTACCCAAGGATGCGATAACCGCGCTGGGGCAGTTTAAGAATGTAAAGCGGCGTATGGAAGTGATAGCTCGCATCCCCGTCCTGAGCCCTTCGGCTACGCTCAGGACGGGCGCAGTCGAAGGGAACTGTGTGACCTTGTACGATGACTTTGCCCATCATCCGACCGCAATACAAACGACGCTGGACGGCTTACGCAAACAGGTGGGGCAGGAGCGCATCATTGCCATCGTCGAGCCACGCTCGAACACCATGCGTCTGGGCGTGCATACAAAAACGCTGGCGGAGTCTCTGGGCAATGCCGATCTGGCCATCATCTACCAACCGGAAGCGATGAATTGGGATTTAACCGAGCTGAAAAAATACGCCGGTAATATCGAAATCTGTCAGTCGCTGGATGAAATCATCGCCAAGCTCAAATTCGAAGCGCGTTACGGCGGACATTTCGTATTGATGAGCAACGGCAGCTTCGGCGGTATTTATCAGCGCTTGCAGGATGAATTGAACGGCGAAACTTAATAATGGAACACGGATGGCACGGATTAGACTGATAATCACAGATAAAAAATCCGTGTCATCCGTGTGCTATTTTTTATAAATAAAATTTTATACAAATGCACATACAACAAGCCCTGCAAGTCCTGCTGAATAAACAAAATCTCAGTTCCGATGACATGCGTGCCGTGATGCGGCAAATCATGAGCGGCAATGCCACGGACGCGCAAATCGGCGGATTTTTAATCGCCCTGCGCTGCAAAGGCGAAACCATCGACGAAATTGCCGCCGCCGCCGAAGTGATGCGCGAACTGGCCAGCAAAGTGGCTATACAGGGCGACCATGTCATCGACACCTGCGGCACTGGTGGCGATGGGGCGAATACCTTTAACATCTCCACCACCTGCGCTTTTGTCGTGGCCGCCGCAGGTGGGCAGGTTGCCAAACACGGTAACCGTTCCGTATCGAGCAGTTGCGGCAGCGCCGATTTGCTCGAAGCCGCCGGGGTAAACTTGGATCTGACTACCGAACAAGTCGCGCATTGCGTTAATGAAATCGGCGTCGGCTTTTTATTCGCCCCCAAACATCACGGCGCAATGAAATATACCCGCAACGCCCGTAAAGAAATGGGCGTCAGAACCTTGTTTAATCTATTGGGCCCGCTGTCCAATCCCGCCGGAGCGCCCAACCAGTTGATCGGCGTATTTGCCAAACAGTGGGTGGAGCCGCTGGCGCAGGTATTAAAAAAACTCGGTAGCAAGCATGTGCTGGTCGTTAATGCCGACGATGGCTTGGATGAAATCAGCATTGCCTCTGCCTCGGCCATTGCCGAACTTAAAGACGGCCAAGTCAGTACTTACAAAATAACGCCGGAACAGTTCGGCTTTGAGCGTGCCAGTTTGGAAGAATTGGCCGTTGATGGTGCTGCCTCCAGTCTGGTGATGGTAAAATCGGTGCTGGACAATAAAGCCAGTGCGGCCAGGGACATCGTGGCGCTCAATGCCGGAGCGGCCATTTATGCGGCCAACATCACCGATTCCCTAAGCGCGGGCATAGAAAAAGCCCGTCAGCTTATCGCCAGCGGTGCGGCAAAAGCCAAATTCGAAGCGTTGATCGCTTATTCAAAAACCTCATAAAACGACCACAGACCATGACCGGTACCCCCGATATTTTAAAAAAAATCCTCGATAAAAAAGCCGAAGAAGTTGCCCGGCGCAGAGTAGGCATGACCATCGCCAATCTGGAAGAAATTGCCGCAGGTGTGGAAAAGCCTCGCGGATTTTATAATGCCCTGCACAGCAAGGTAGTGGCAAAAAAACCGGCTATCATTGCCGAAATAAAAAAAGCCTCGCCTAGCAAAGGCGTGATCAGGGAAGATTTTCAACCCATCGCCATTGGCCAGGATTACGCGATGAACGGCGCGGCCTGTCTGTCGGTATTAACCGATAAGGAGTTTTTCCAAGGTTCGGAAGTGTATTTGCCTTTGGTCAGGGAACGCTGCCCGCTGCCGGTGCTCAGAAAAGATTTCATGATCGACCCTTATCAAATTTATGAAGCCCGCGCCTTGGGTGCCGACTGTATATTACTGATCGTCGCCGCGTTGGCAGACAGCCAAATGCACGAGCTGTCGGACATCGCAACCCAATTGGGCATGGATGTGTTGGTAGAAGTCCATAATGCGGAAGAACTGCAACGGGCATTGACGCTGGACACCCAACTGATCGGCATCAACAACCGCAATCTGCGCACCTTTGAAACTTCATTGCAGACCACTCTGGATTTAAAAACGCAAGTTCCTGCAGACCGGTTAATCATCACCGAAAGCGGCATCCATACCCATGAAGATGTGCAGCTGATGCTGGATAACGACATCTACACCTTCTTGGTTGGCGAAGTGTTTATGCGCGCCGAAAGCCCAGGGCAGAAGATGAGGGAGTTGTTCGGTTTGTAAGGCA
>JBCKWO010000013.1:0-33605 GCA_038922535.1 Methylobacter sp.
GCGGTTTCATCCTGGCCTTGACTGGCACAGATATTCTCGATGCCATCCGGCCGCAACTGATCCGCTTTTGCGCATCGGGGCTGGATGAAGGCGTAGCGGCATGGCCGTTGCCTGAGCGCAGCCGGCTGGGTCTTTATGCCGCTTGGCGGGCAACGGCAAAGTATGACGCCAACCCCTTTTTGCACGAGCTGCTGGACTGGCAGAAAATTATCGCCGAATTGCCCGAAGATGCCGTCGATACCATCATCCTGCAACTCGAGCATCTGGAAATACCACAAGCGCAATGGGCAGGCTATCTTCGCCGATTGGCGCTTGAAATACCCGGCTGGTCGGGGCTGATCAACTGGCGGCAGCATCACCCCAACTATCATGCCGGTAATATCGCCAAGGATGGTGTGTATGCCGTAGGCCTGCCGGGAGCAGGCCCGGCGATCGCCAGGGATGGTGTGACTACTGCAGGCCAGTCGGGAACTGGCGCGGCCGGCGCAAAGCCGACGCTGGCCGACTATCTGGCTATTCGTCTGACCCTGGATCGGCTGTGGCTGAATCAGCTTTGCCGCGACACCTGGAAAATCGAAGCCAAGCTCAGCTCCATCCACGGCTATTTTCGTAAGAACCTATCGGAATTTATGGTGCGTAGCCGCCTGTATCAGGGCGACTTACCGGAATATCTGGCGCACCGGGCGGAATCACTGACCTTACATGCCGGTTCCGAACGTGTTGACCGCCGCGATTGGCAACATCTGGCCGACCTGATTTGCACCTGGCAGTGCAGTCCGATAGCAGACTATTCACAACAACATACGGCGCATAACAGCGGCTGGCGCTTGTTCCGTTTATGCCAGCATCTGGGGCTTAACGCCGCAGACCTGCAACAATTGGATAGCAAAGATCTGCAAGCTATGTTGGCGGTGCTGGATGAATTCACTCTGACCGAACGCAGCAAAGTCTGGCTGGTTGCTTACGAGCATCATTATCGGGAGAGCTTTTTCCAGGCAGTACACGCCAACCATAATCGCGGTCGCTGGGCCGAGCGTCCGCAACGCCCCGATTCGCAAATCATCTTCTGCATGGACGGCTATGAAGAAGGTACGCGTCGCCATCTTGAAGAACTCAACCCCGCTATTGAAACGCTGGGCGCGGCAGAATTTTTCGGCGTTGCGATGGATTACCAGGGGCTGGACGACAACAAGGTGACGCCTGCATATGAAGTCCGCGAAGCACCTCGGTCGGGCACGGAAACTGTATGGCTCAAGCATAACCGTGGCCGCAAGCTGGGTCAGTGGCTGGCCAGTCAGATACATCAAGGCCTACGCCGTAACCTGTTGTGGTCGCATCCGGTTATCGATGCGCTTGTGCCGGAGGTTAAAACGCAGTTGCTGTTTACGGCACCCGATGCAAAACTGGGTTTTACCGACAATGAACAGACCGACCGGGTTGCCGGATTTTTGCGTAATACCGGCCTGACCTACGGTTTTGCGGAGCTGGTAGTATTAATGGGGCATGGTTCCATTAGTCAGAATAACCCGCATTTGGCGGCTTACGATTGCGGTGCTTGCAGCGGTCGGCATGGCGGGTCCAATGCCAGTGTATTTGCGGCAATGGCTAATCGCCCTGAAATACGTGAGTTGCTGGTGGAGCGCGGCATCAACATTCCGTCAGACACTTGGTTTATCGGTGCCGAGCACAACACCGGCAACGAACAGATCAGCTGGTACGACCTCGATCAAGTTCCTACCGAGCGGTTATCCGGGCTAAAAAAATTACAGCAGGAATTACGCCATGCTCAGCAAATGTCGGCGCACGAGCACTGCCGCCGACTGGCTTCTGCGCCACGAAATCCTACGCCCGAACAGGCATTGGCGCATATCGTACAGCGCACCGCCGATTTTTCGCAGCTGCGGACGGAACTCGGCCATGCCACCCATGCGTCGGCGGTCATAGGTCGTCGCTCTTTAACGCAAGGCGCATTCTTCGACCGCCGGGTGTTGCTAATTTCCTACGATCCGACCCAAGACCCGGACGGCACTGTGCTGGAAGGCATTTTGCTGAATGTGGCCCCGGTGGGCGCGGGCATTAACCTGGAATATTATTTCTCCACCGTTAATAACAACCGTTTTGGCTGCGGCTCTAAAGTGTCGCATAACGTCACCGGTTTTTTTGGCGTCATGGAAGGGGTGAGCAGCGATTTACGCACCGGCTTACCTCAGCAGCTGACTGAAATTCACGAGCCGATGCGCTTGCAGCTTCTGGTTGAGGCCAAAACATCGGTGCTGGAGCAGATTTATCAGCGTCAGGAATCGATACGGGAACTGGTAGGTGGTGGTTGGGTGCATCTGAGCGCTAAAGACCCGGATAGTGGTGAGATTTACCTTTTTAAACCCAACAGGGGATTTGAGCTCTGGCATTCCAATGCACAAGACCTGCCGATCCGCGATAACTCGCCGGATTGTTACCGGGATCAAACCCAGCCGGTAGCGCCGGTATTGATCAAACAATTTGGAGTCTCGTAATGGATGCCTTAGTCGCTTTAATTCCGTTAATGCCTTTGGTCGGCGCTTCGGCTATCGGCATCGGCCACTTGTTTGGCGCAATCAGTGGCGAACAAGGCGAAAGCACGACCGCCGATATTGCCAGCTGGACAATCACCATGTCCACCCTGCTGGCCTTGGCTTTATGGGTTGCCGACTTGCTGGGCAAAAACACCGGTTCGTACACGGTGGGACATTGGCTAAGCAGCGACACGCTGGATATATCGGTAAACTTTATCAGTACCGGTTTTAATGTCCGTCTGGCGGCGCTGTTTTCGGTGCTGTTGGCCATCGTCGCCCATTTTTCGATTAACTACCTACACCGGGAAGCAGGTTACCACCGGTTCTTTTTTATGCTGAGCCTGTTTGCTTCGGCGATATTGCTGCTGGTGTTGTCGGGCAGCGCAGTCTTCACTTTTGTCGGCTGGGAACTGGCGGGCTTATGTTCTTATTTTTTGATCGCCTACGCTTATGACCGCCCGGTTGCCGCCGCTAATGCAACGCGCGTTTTTGTCACCAACCGTATTGGTGACGCCGGATTTATTTTGGGCCTGGGTTTGAGCTATGCCTGGGCCGATAGCGTTAACTGGGGTGCCATCAATGACGCGGCAGCACAGCTGACCCCCGGCAAAGCGGGTGTGATTGCACTGTGTTTTGCGGTCGCCGCTTTTGCCAAATCGGCACAGCTACCGTTTACGCCCTGGCTGGCCAGGGCAATGGAAGGCCCCACGCCATCGACTGCGATATTTTACGGTGCGGTCATGGTTCATTCCGGTGTCTATCTGATCATATTGCTAAGGCCGGTTTTTGAACTTGCGCCGCTAGTTATGGCAATAGTCGCTGTCGTGGGTTTGATGACGGCGGTTTATAGTTTTGTGGTTGGACTGACCCAGACGGATGTTCTTAGTTCGTTGATTTTTGCGACATCCTGTCAATTGGGCTTGATGTTCCTGGAATGCGGTCTGGGTTTTTGGCAACTGGCCGGCTGGCATCTTTGCGCTCATGCGGTGGTTCGTTGCTACCAATTCCTGACTGCACCGTCGTTGATGCATAACATTTCGGGTTTGGACGCAAAAACCCAGTCGCGAAGCACTCCTACCTGGATTTATGTGGCATCGTTACAGCGTTTCTGGCTGGATCCGATTACCGACTGGGCGCTGGTCAAGCCGGTACGCGGCCTGGCGCATGATCTGAGTTATTTTGACGATCATATCGTTGACCGTATGATGGGAGGGGCTGATCCTGCAATCCGGGTAATATCGTCACTGGCGCAACTGGATACCGATTCCGATAAATTCGCTCAGGGCAGCGGCCTTGCTGGAAAACTCACCGGGGCAGCGCCTGCTCCCGGCAGGCTTGCGGTAGTCACACCATCCCTGGCGATATGGACGGCGGCCATCCTGCATGGGTTCGAAGACCGTTTTGTATTGCGCGGCATCGGCAAAAATGCTGTCAATTACGGACGTCGGCTTGGCCATGTCGCCAACAAGTTTGAACAATCAGTGCTCAGGCCCCGTTATCTGGTGTTGTTTGTGTTTATAACCTTGCTGGTTGTGTTTTGATTAAGTCTAGTAGGTCGGGTTAGCGTAGCGTAACCCGACATAAGCGGCTTCGAGGCGTCGGGTTACGCTACGCTAACCCGACCTACGGAACTTCGTCCTTCGTCTTTAAACTTTGAGCCTTGAACCTTTAATGGATATTACTGTTACCCCCTGGTCGGAATCGTCGGCCTTTCCGCTGCTCACGACGTTGACGCTGGTTCCACTGGCGGCGATGATCGCTATTTTGTGTTCCCGGACATCGACCGTCGCGTTGCGTTTCGGTTTTGCCGGAGCGTCGTTGACGGTATTGCTGAGCATCTATCTACTGACTGTTTTCGATTCCGCCAGCCTCGGTATTCATCTGGTTGAACAGGCTCATTTTGCAGGCCTCAGTTATCGCGTCGGCGTTGATGGAGCCAATATTTTATTTATCCCGCTGACCGCCGTGTTAACCCTGCTGGCGTTAATTTACACGCTGATTACCCGACCTGTTATCGCCAGGGATGGTGTGTATGCCGCAAGACTGCCGGGAGCAGACGCGGCGATCGCCAGGCCTGTCCTGAGCGCAGCCGAAGGGGATGGTGTGACTACCGCAAGCCAGCCGGGAACTGGCGAGGCGACCGACAAGCTGTTCATCGCCTGCCTGTTGGGCTATGAAACCATCTTGATCGGTGCTTTTGTCGCGCTGAATGTGCTGCAATTTTGGTTCTGGTGTGTGCTGGAGTTGGTGCCTTTGGCGCTGTTGACGTCTCATGCCGGAACCGGGCAAAACCGGCGCTGGGTGGTCGTGCAGCTGCTGCAATACTGGGGCAGCGGTTTACTGATGTCCTTGGCCGGTTTTATGTTTCTGGCTTTTGGTTTGATCGATGCCCAACATGCGCTGACGTTCGACTGGCTGACGATAAAACAGAACAATGCTTATTTGCACGATGAGGTGTTGATTTTTGTGCTGTTGTTTTTCGGCTTCGCGATCCGTATGCCGTTATTTCCGTTTCACGGCTGGTTGCCGGTGTTGGCGGAGCAAGGCACGGTCGCCAGCGCCGTCATTTTCCTAGTGGGCTTGAAACTGGGCATTTATGCGGTCATCCGTTTCATTTTGCCGATGGTGCCCGGAGTTGCCGAACAGTGGGCCGGATTTGTGGTGACACTAGGGTTGATCAGCCTCTTTTACGGTGCGCTGCTGGCGCTGATGCAAATCAATATCCGCCGGTTACTGGCTTTTGCGGTGATCAGCCAAACCGGGATGCTGGTCATCGGCCTATTCTGTTTTAATGAGAACGGCTTGGCAGGCAGTCTATTGCTGTCGGTGACCTACGGCCTGGCAATGGCGGGGATGCTGTTCAGCATCGGGTTGATTTATGAACGCACCCGCACCGCCTTTTTGCCGCGCTTGGGTCGATTGTTCGATACCAACGGCACACTGGCGTTGCTATTTTTAATTTCCGCACTGAGCATGATGGTCATGATCGGTACGCCGGGGTTCGATGCGGCGCATTTGCTGGTTGAAGGGATTGTCAAGGAATACGGCTGGTTGCTCGCCATCGCCATTCTGGTCGGCAATGTGCTGTCCGTCGCGTCCTTGTTATGGGCTTTCCTGCGGATTTTTATGGCGACCCCCAAACGCGCCAAACAGCCCTATCATTGCGCGCACCACCCGGTGTGGAAGGAGCGGATTATGACTGCGGTAATTTGCCTGTTGCTGATAGGCATCGGCTTTTACACGACGCCGTGGCTGAATTTTATCGATCAAGATGCGGCCGCTATCGAAAAACAATTTCCGATGCACGGCGAAGAAGCCAAGGACGGTCAACATGAATAATGTCGGTTTTCCTGTGCTAAGCCTACTTATTTTTCTGCCTTTATTAGGCGCGTTGGCGGTAGCCGTTGTTAGCAACATTCGACTGGCCAAAAATATTGCACTGCTGTTTGCCGCGCTGGAGTTAATCGCAACGGGGGTGGTGACGTACGGGTTCAATGCCGACCTCGGCGATCACTTCCAGCTGGTCGAACAGCATGCCTTGATACCCAGCCTAAACATCGAATACCTGATTGGTGTAGACGGCATTTCGGTGCTGTTTTTACCGATGTCCGCGCTGCTGACCTTAATGGTGATTGTGGCGTCGTGGAATTCGGTGCAACATCTGCCCCGTGTCCATTTTGCGTTATTACTGGCGCTGGAAGGCATCACCATTGGCGTATTTTTGGCGCTGGACATGGCGTTGTTCTGGTTATTCTGGGAGCTGACCCTGCCGCCGATTTTCTTCCTGATCGGCTTATGGGGCATCGGTTCGGCACGGCGTCGCGCCGCGATAAAATACACGCTATTTATGCTGTTTGGCGGCGTGCCGTTACTGTTTGCGACACTCATCCTGGCGGTCAATCACGCCACAGTGACCGGCGGCAGCATCCCTCAAGACTTGTCTTTTAGCCTGCCGGTCTTATTGGCAACGCCGTTGCCAGACAACTTGCAGGCACTGGTGTTTTTATTATTATTGCTCGGTTTTGCGGTTAAAGCGCCTTTAGTGCCGTTCCACACTTGGTTGCCCACCGTCGCCATGGAAGGGCCGACGCAAATGACGGCCTTACTGACCGGACTGAATCTCGGCGCTTTCGGCATCATTCGCTTCACCATGCCGCTAGCGCCTTCCGCCGCCGTTCACTACAGTTGGGTGCTGGGCATATTCGGCGCGATTACACTGGTTTACAGCGCACTGATCGCCTTGCAGCAAACCAATCTGCGCCGTTTGCTGGCTTATGCCAGCATCAGCCATGTCGGCCTGGTGATCGTCGGCATTGCCTCGTTGAATATGCAAGGCATCCAAGGTGCGATATTTCAATTGCTGAACTTCACGATGATTGCCGGTTCATTGATGCTGGTGGCTGGTTTTATCCAGCATCGCCTGAGCAGCACCGAAGCGATTCATTTGGGCGGCTTGGCTAAAGTGATGCCGCGCCTAACCTGTTTTTACTTTTTATTTGCGCTGGCTAGCATAGGCCTGCCCGGAACCTCCGGTTTTCCCGCCGAATTATTGCTGATTATCAGCACCCTGCTGGCGCATCCCAGTATCAGCATCGCTGCCTTGATTGGTGTGATACTCAGCGCGGCTTATATGCTGTCTTTTACCCGCCGTGCCTTCTTCGGCCCTATCACCCGAAGTGATGTCAAGCAGATGCAGGATTTGCGTCCACGAGAACTGACGCTGCTATGTGTGTCGGCATTGTTGATCTTGGGATTTGGTTTTTTCCCGAACAGTGTGTTGCTTACCAATCGGGTAGCGGCGGAGGCTTGGTTGAACCGGGTAATGAATCAGTCGCTATTGGTAAATAACTGATGTTACGCACCCATCATGAAAAATCAATGAGTTATAAAAATTCCAATTCGCTACAGCTATTGATTCTTCTACAGGTCTGCGTAACATCAGTAAATAAGGCAGAACGAGATTAATTGACAATATTTGTATTCTTAGTGCATCCTAAACTCAGGAGACATTTCTCATGCATATTTCATTAACATCAGAACTCGAAGCCATCATCAAAGAAAAAGTCACTTCCGGTTTATATAACAATGCCAGCGAAGTTATCCGTGAAGCACTGAGATTTATGAAAACCAATGAAGAGCTGATCAATCAGATAAAACTGGATCACTTACAGTCAAAGCTGGAGGAGGGTGAACGTGATCTTGTTGAAGATCGATATACGGAACTCAAACAGGAAGAGCTGAGCGATCATTTTAAGCTGATAAAGAATCGCGCAATTGACCGTATTAACCAGGGCGGTTTCAATGTCCAAGTGCAACAAGGTTAACTCAAGCTGCTGAACAACATCTTGAGGACATCTGGGTTTATACACTTAGGGATGCGGAAACCACCAAAATACCCGTCATACAGTTTCTTTACAATGGTTTGATGTAATTATTCACACTAAATTGGTATGTTTGTGATTTCTGAATCCCTTACATTGGAAAAGCCAGACCAGAGATCAAAAAGGATTTGAGATCACTGCAAATACAAAAACACTTGATTTTTTATCGTGTCGGCACTGAATACATCGACATCATTGGAATTCTCCATAGCCGCATGGATATTGGAAAATGGCTAAATAAAAAAAGAGGTCATATCTAACATTCCACTGTGCTGAAATGTTAGATTTCCCCTCCTTATTTTTCGCAAAAAACTTATAACTGTTGCTCAACTCTCTATTATTATTTTGTAGGATGGATAGCTTCTTTTTCGAGTCATTCTAATGCTAAAGGAATATATGACTGATATTTATCAGCTAAAAAAAATTATTTTGATCGATAGCTTCTGGGCTGGAAAAACCGTCCTGTTGAACTTGGATGGTCATATTAATTTGAGCGGTACTAATGGTGCAGGTAAAACGACTTTTTTACGGCTCATCCAATTATTTTGGGGTGAGCGACCCAGCAATATTGTTAGTAGCATAGGCAGCAAAAAAGGCTTCCTTGACTATTACTTACCGCAACAGCAGTTATTTAATCTATGAATACCAGCGTCCGGCGCAACAAACCTGCCATGTGATGATTCAAAGTGACGGACGTGCGGCAAAATATAAATTCATTGACGCGCCTTTTAAGAAAGAATATTACGTTGATGAAAATAACCTTCCGCGTGACAGCTCATCCGTTGACAGGCTCTATAGAGCCACAGTAGAAACGTCTCATCTCATGAGTGTTGATGACTATTGCAGCGTCATTCAATGCCATCAAGCGACTAGCGGTAAAAAATGGCTGCGCCATTTGCAAAGCCGATTTGCAATGGCGGCCAGCCCAATGACGCACATTGAAAAAGTCATTGGCTCAGTCATCGAAAAGATTGGCGACTTTGACACCATCAAGCAAATGCTCATCGATATTTCCAGGGATAAACTCAGTCATCACCTGTTAGACCATGAGCAAGATAAAATCCCATTTCAGCTTAATAACTGATGTTACGCAGGTCTGTAGAAGAATCAATAGCTGTAGCGAATTGGAATTTTTATAACTCATTGATTTTTCATGATGGGTGCGTAACATCAGTTAATAAGCAGTATATCGATACGTGGCTCGCCGACTTAAATGCCTCCAAAGAACTGGAAGCCAAACAAGATGAATTTGATCGGCTATTACTGACTATAGCTGCATTTAAAGAGACACTTAGCGAGTTATCCCATATCCATTATTTTGCCCGTCAGCATCATCAATTAACTCAACTTGAGCTGGAAAAAATATCAAAAACACTAGCGGCGCTAAAGGTCCAGCAAAAGCAACTTAAAGAAACGCATGAGCAACAACTCGACCCCAAAGAGGATGAGTTGTGCACCTTGAACAACGCCATTAAAGATTGTGAATTCGCAATCCAAGCGTTGGAAGATCAAAAAACAGAATATGAACAACAAGATGCAGAAAGTTTTGCGGTAAAAGGCTCTTTACTTGACCAAATTCTCCAGCAGCAAAAAGCCAACCAGCTAGAAATAGATGCTCTGGAAAGTAAAAGCAAAGAAATTAAGCAGTTTTATGAAAACCAATTAAGCGAATTGAAGCATCAGCATAACAGTCAAAAGCAAAAATTTGACAAACAATGCACCGAAGAAAAATTAGTTAAAGAACAAAAACTGACGGAAGCAAAAAATTTATACCAACAACGAAAAGAACAGTTACGGCAAGATAAAGGAGACCGGTTAAAACCGATTAATGAGCAAAAATCCCAATTGAGCATTGAGTTTGCCATCACCAAAGCCAGCCTAGAGCATATTCAACCGTCGGAAACGCTGGAAAAACAAATCACCCAAACCCGGCAACAGCTCAACACGGCTAGACAAGAAATCAACCTTGCCTTTCAATCGCAAAATACAGCCAATACAAATTACAGCGCTGCACTGGCAAGCTACCAATCGATTGAGTCTGAGCTAAAGAATAAAAAAATCGAGTACCGAAGTAGCCAAGAATCTCATAACCAATGCCTAAAACATCTTCGGCCTGAAGCGGGTTCGTTACAACATTTTCTTGATAATGAAGTCGAAGGCTGGGAACAAAATATCGGTCGTGTCATTGCTCCTGAGTTGTTGGAAAATAAAGAACTTAACCCCCGTCAAGTTGCATCCGCGCAACCTCATTTTTACGGACTGGATATAAATCTTGATGCTCTGGCGGATAGGGAAAATCTAACTACCGATAAAGCCTCTCTGGAACAACAGGAAAAAAGCCTGTTTGCCCGTCTAAGCAGCATAAAAGAAGAAATCAAACAACTTGAAGCGAGCCTAGCTGCCGCGAATAAGCTCAGGGATAACTGTAAAAGCGAAGTCAATCACGCCGAACAAACGGTTAATCGATGCAGACAGACAGAAAGCAACTTACAGACTGAAGAGCAGTATTTACAGGGCCAGATCAAGGCTGAAAAAGAAAAAAAGCGGATTGAGATTGACCAGAAAATAATGCGCGTCTCACAAGAAATTGAAGCCTGCCAACAAACCATAAAAAACATTACTGACGAGCATCAAGCCGGGCAGGATAACTTGCACACGGAACATTTAGGCCGTGAAGGAACCATTAGCTCAGATGCCGATAACACCATCAAAGCTATCAAGCTTCAAATTGACGAAGGTGAGCAACGCTTTAAACAAGAACAAAAGCGCATTGAACACCAATTAAAATCCGACTTACAAGCCAGCGGCGCTGATGACAGCGTTATTGAATTGACTGCTAAACAAAAGCAACTTAAACAACAAGAAGATGAAGCCAGGGACTATCAGGAACGGAATAAAGGCTATCAAAGCTGGTTAACCCAGCGTTGGCAACAAAATCCAATACTTTACACGCAACGCAGCACTGCCCAACAACAGGCATCTAAACTAAAAGAAGCGATTGAGCAATTAAATCGGGATTATAAAAAACAGCGTTTACAGCTTAACCAAGGCATCGCCGAACAAGACAGCTTGCAGGAAAAAAAACAAAGCCTGTTTACTCAGCTAAGCAATTGCATGGATCACCTGAAAGCCTGCCCGCCGATTTTAAGTGAATCTATCCCGGAATATGCGGCCTCCAGCTTGCCCGATTTAAGCAAAAATACATTGCAAAAAAGAAAGCAGCAGGAAAAAACGTTAACTGACGGCAAACAAAGCCTACGTCTACTATTTAATAAACACCATCGCAGCCAGCTGGCACAAGAATGGCAAAAAGCAATGGAGCAATCAAGCAGCGCAGACGCATACTTTCTAGCAGAGGCATTAGATGTAGAAGGTCCGCTAAAAGTGGTACTGCCCATGATCGCTCATATCAAACAGGCAACCAGCCAACAAATTGAACTACATGCCAATGATGTGAATCTTTTTTACAGTCATTTACGCCAATTTGATAGAACTATCAAAAGTACAGGTCAATCCTTATCCAGTTACGTGAGTGAAAAGCAATACTTTAAGGCGCTAGGCGAAATTAAAGTCAACATTCGTTCTAAAATGAACGACCTTGAATACTGGCAGGCGCTCAAAAACTTTGGCGACAATTATCAACAATATTGTGACCAGCGGGATTTAACCGGCAATACGGACATTCCCAACACCTTGATTGAAGCCATGGGAGAACTCACCAGCCTACTGCCCGCGACCGGTATCAGCATTAAGCACCTGTCACTGTTTGATATTGAGTTTAGTATTACCGAAAACGGTCAAGTAAAACATGCCAGAAATGCCAAAGAACTTAAAGACATCAGCTCCACTGGCCTGTCTTACCTAGCGTTAATCACCTTCTTTACTGGCGTTACCTCAATGTTGCGCAGGGACAATCCAACCGTAATCGTCTGGCCTATCGATGAATTGGGTGACTTGGCGCCGGAAAATATTGAAGCCATGATGAACATGCTGGAACAACAAAATATCCATATTCTGTCCGCCACGCCAACCGCTGATCGTCATGTTCTTGGCTTATTTAAACGCCGCTATCAATTGGACAAAAAAAAGCTCCACGAGGTGAATCTGCCGGAAACCAAATTGGATCAACTGTTAAGCCAAATCAACAAGGAGGATGCCGATCATGTTTAAACAAGTGACCGAATCCCTGTTAAGCGGCCAGTTCATTTGCCCAACGGCATTTCCCGATGCCTTTGATTATTTATCAAAACCGGAAAACTTTACTAAGGTTGAAGCTTTTTTAGCCCAATTAGAACGCGAATTATGTGTTCTGGAAGGCGAAGAAATCTACTATGCGGCATACGCGCAAATTGACAACAACAATCGCAGTCAAATTAAAGAAGCCTTTTCGGAAATCCGTTCCCAGTTACGCCCCGTGGTCGAGTGGATGGACATGGTTATGACCGCAATGGGGCAGGACATGCCGATCAGGGCGCGTGATGAAATCCGCTTGCATAAACTGCTTAACATGATCGAGCTGGAGCCGTCATTATGCGAGCAAATGAACCGCTTGACTCAAACGGGTTTATTCAAAACCAATAAAACCGCTATCACCGATCAACTGAGCTGGATATTACAAAAACTGGAACAATGCGGCTATCTGGTAAAACCCAACCCACAAGGCGCTCTGTATATTGTCACCGGCAAAATGAATTATCTACACCAAATGATCGCCTTTTTAAATGATGCCGAAGCGCTGGAGTTGGATCAACATTCAGCTAATCAAGATAAGAACCAGCAGGAATTGTTTTAATGAGTTTCGATCAATCTCAAGTCGCCAGCCTGATCAGGAAAATAGGCAGCGCCGACCAACTCCTAGCCCAAGCGTATGTTGAGGGAATCATTTTTGTTGATGATAAAAACCAGCAGACCATTGAAAGTCTTAAAAAAAGTGGCCTGTTACGCATAGCAGAGCAGAGCGATGAATTCCGTTTAACTACCGAGATTAAACGCCTGATTGATCGTTTATTGTTAAAAAGCCCTCGCTATCGACAAAACACCAATATAGCAAAGATGATTGGGGGCGTTGCTGAGGATATAGACGCCTACCGTCGCGCATTGGAACAAAATGAGCAGGATGAGGCCAATTATCACTTGGAACAAATCGACGACAGTTTGTATGAATCGTTGGAGATGTTGGAAAACAGTCTCAGAGTAATGTTTACCGCCATCACCAGCCAATTTGGTTTTGTAAATGCACTGTCCAGCAAGATCCGAGAAAACCAACGTGCGCTGTCGTATGCCCAGCAATTAGTTAAAGAACTCAGTCTCATCAATCCCCATGACTGCTATGAATGGATAAGCTGTTGGTCTGCACCGGCTGAACTGTCCCATAAGGTCATTCGTTTTATCGATCAATATAAAAGCATAGTGGTACGTCTTGTCAGCATCGTTGGCCGTATGAAAACCTTGTTATTTACCCTGCGTTTGCAAGAACAAACCGCAAACCGCACGCGGGCCATGGCGCAGTTTTTAAAAAAGCATCCGGAATGGCAACCTCGTGAATGGTGTGACGAAAATAATGTCCCTGCGCTATTTAAAAGGGATAGCGGCATAATTTTCAACACCGGTATCAATACAAAAAAGCCGAGCCAGCAGGAAGAGCTGGTCAATATTATTCAGGAATTAAAGCGGCAGTCCAACCCGGTTAAACCGCTGGATACCAAGCGGGATGCCATCCCGGTCGATTCCAGCGAAACAGAACGTATTGAGTACTGCTCGGATTATTACGAATCACACATTGAAGATTTATTTTCTTTGGCTCTGGAAAAACAAGGCCACAAAGTTTCCGCTTTACAGTACTGGCAAACATCGCAATTACAAATCAGGCCTGAGCTATGGTTGGATATAGTTTTTGCCCAATATTGTTGCTTGCAACAACGCTTCAAGCAGGCGCTGGATATAGAAATGGAGGGGCAGGACTTACCGGACTTTAACGGCAATCAATTAATTACCGAGATTTGGTTACGCAGAGCCCAATAAAATGAATCGCCAAACATTCAAATGGGTTAGTGATTTGGTTAAAAGCCGTCCCGGTCAAACCACAACCCGCTCAACGAGTTCAATGGGGCGCTTTGTGATTGAGCGTTATCGAATCGGATGCCTCCAAAATAATGAATTAGTATTTACTTCACAGGATAAAACCGCATTACGTCGGCAAATAATAGAAGAAGTTAGTGTTGATCCTTTTGATACCGATCAATTACCTGACAGCCGATTAGAGGTAGCCAAACACCATCATAACGAAAAATTAGCCAAGAACCCGGTCAGCCATGATCATGTTCTACTAAACTGTCCAAATAAAACACTCAAACTTAATAACCGAACCATTGAATTGCAAACCGAATTTATCCCTAATGCAGGCATGATGTGTTTAAGTTCCGGCATTACTCAAATCGATCACAACGCCATTGTAGTGGTTGAAAACCTCGCGCTTATGCAGTTATGCAACCTACTTAAACTTCCTTCCGTCTGCCGAAACGCATTATGGATATATCGCGGCGATCATAAAACCGGGGCTAAAATTGCTGCCTGCTATGATTTATTAAAGCGTTTCGGCGATAGTAAAGACGTTATTGTCTTTAGCGACATGGATCCCAAAGGACTGGAAATAGCACATACTATTCCTTATTCCGATTACTGGCTAGGGCCTGAATGCAGAGCATGGGACAACTGCTATACAAGTAAGCATGCCAATCCCAGTGGGTATGACAAACAAAGTGATGCAATGACCTCTCTTTTAAAGAAATGCGAGACAGGATTCTTAGCTGAACCATTCATAGACATTGTTTTACGAATGAAAAATGAACGCAGTTCGTACCGACAAGAACATATGTATGTGCATAATATTTATTTATCGCTTTTTCCCATCAAACAAGAAAATTCATAACTATTCAGCGCATAAGGGATAACATCCCTATGCAATGAGCTTGGTAAGGTTTGACCACTATTCTTTCAATGCCAACCTCAATCACACTGCGGCTTGTCAGGGATGTTATCCCTACACTGAATAGTTACGAAAATTCATAAAATACAGATAAATTCTAGTAATTTGAACTGTATTTTCTACTCAGTTACGTATTAGGTGCTATCTATCTTAAGTTAAGGAATATGCGTTTGGATAATGGGGCTCACTTTTGCCATGGTTGCCGTTGGTTGATAGGATTCCTTATACATCGGCTCATCCTACAAACTATCAATATTCACGAATCATCAACCTGATCGGCTAGCGTGACTAGTTTCTTAACCAACTCTGATAATTGCTCCTGATTCGAGGCACGTATCGTCGCATGCGCCACTTTGCGGCCTTTGCGCGGGGATTTGTCATAAAGATGCAGATGTGCTTGGGGAATTGCCAATAGCTCCTCGGTTTTAGGAAGCCCGCCGATGAAATTCACCATCGCTGCATTGCTTACCGGCGTTGTCGCACCTAAAGGCAGATCCAGGATCGCCCGCAAGTGGTTTTCGAACTGGCTGGTTTCCGCGCCTTCAATTGTCCAGTGGCCGGAGTTATGCACCCGTGGCGCGAATTCGTTGACGAGCAGCTTGCCGTCGATTTCGAATAATTCCAGCGCCAACACGCCGACATAATCCAACGCCTCCAGCAAGCGAGATACGTAGATTTCAGCCTGTTTTTGCATCGGGTCGTCGGCACGGCATTCGGAGACGCGCAAGATGCCGCCGCGATGCAGGTTTTCCGATAACGGGTAAAACACAATCGCCCCGGAAACACTGCGCACCGCAATGATCGACACTTCGCGGTTAAACGGCACGAAGGCTTCGACAACCGCAGGCACGCCTTGCAACAATTCCCAAGCCGACTTTAAATCATCCGCCGATTCAAGCCGCGACTGGCCTTTGCCGTCGTAGCCTTGGGTGCGGCTTTTTAAAATGGCTGGATAACCGATAGTGGTCATAGCCTGTTCCAGGCTTTCAAGGCTGTCCACCGCTGCATAATCCGGTGTAGGGATGCCGAGTCCAAAGAAAAAGGTTTTTTCGACCAATCGATCCTGGGCAACGGCCAGGGCCTTCGGGGAGGGATGCACTTGGGTGTGCGAGGCCAGAAACTCCGCAACCTCAGCCGGAACATTTTCAAACTCGTAAGTGACCACATCGGCGCGTTCGGCCAGCTGCGCCAGCAATTCGGGATCGTTATAATCACCATGCAGATGTTCGCCCAATCTGTTGGCGCAGGCATCGGCGGACGGATCGAGAAAAATAAACTCCAGCCCCAAAGGAATGCCTGCCAATGCTATCATTCTGGCCAGTTGGCCTGCGCCTAATACCCCAACTATCATAAATCGTTTCCTACCCGAGGATCAGAATGCTCCAGCACCGATTCGGTCTGCTCACGCCTGAAGGTTTGTAAGGCATCCTTATACTGGACATGTTTGTTGCTGATGATTGCCGCCGCCAGCAAGGCCGCGTTAATTGCGCCCGCCTTGCCTATCGCCAATGTGCCGACCGGAATACCGGCGGGCATTTGCACGATGGACAACAGGGAATCCATGCCATTTAAGGCTTTGGACTGCACCGGCACGCCCAACACCGGCACGGCTGTTTTCGCCGCCGTCATGCCCGGCAAATGCGCCGCGCCGCCCGCTCCGGCGATGATCACTTCCAGGCCTTTGGTTTCAGCCGTTTCGGCATAATGAAACAATTTATCCGGGGTGCGATGCGCCGATATCACCTCAACTTCGTGTGGAATGCCGAGTCGTTCCAGCGTTTCCGCTGTAAAGCGCATGGTTTCCCAGTCGGATGTCGAGCCCATGATGATGCCAACCAGTGCGATCATGTGTTACTCCTTATTAAGCAGGTAATCATAAGTTTTTAGTAACTATTCAGCTCATAAGGGATAACATCCCTATGCAATGAGCTGGGTAAGGTTTGACCTCTATTCTTTCAATGCCAACCTCAATCACACTGCAGCTTGTCAGGGATGTTATCCCTACACTGAATAGTTACAGTTTTTAATAGTTGCCACAAAACGCAAGGATGCGCAGTATTTGTCGAAAACGCGGTCAAATAAAGCCGCGTAGTATCGCATAAATGTTGAAATAATGTGTTTTGGGATGCAGAATTTGGCGGCGATAATGTCTAACTTTCGTCACTATCGAGCCCCGCCTGTTCGGTAATACTTTTCGGAAAGGTCTTTTTGACTTTAACACCTAGCTCGACAAAGCTGCTGGCTTGGCGGATCAGGTTGCCGCTGCCTTGGGTCAGTTTATTCATTACGCCGTCATAAGTGGCGTTGACGGTGCTGAGCTGTTTGCCCAGTTTATCCAGGTCATCGACAAATCCGCGAATTTTGTCGTAAACCAGTCCGGCCTTGTCGGCGATGGCTTTGGCATTTTCGTTCTGCCGCTCGTAGCGCCAGATGTTTTCGATGGTGCGCAAAGTGGCTAATAAAGTCGTCGGGGTGACCACGATGATTTTATGCTCGAAGGCGTCGGTGAACAAACGTTCATCGGCCTGAAATGCGGCGATAAAGGCCGCTTCAATCGGCATGAACAACAGCACGAAATCCAGCGACCTTAGGCCTTTTAGACCGGAATAATCCTTGTTGCTCAAAGTCTTGATATGTTCACGCACCGCTTCGGTGTGCTGTTTTAATGCAACTATTCGCTCTTGGTCGTCTTCGGTCGAGCAATAGCGCTCATAAGCCACCAAGGATACTTTGGAATCGATCACCACATCCTTGTCTTCGGGCAGACGGACGATCACGTCGGGCTTGAACAGCCGGTTGTCCTCATCCCGGAATGCACCCTGGGTTTCATACTCGATGCCTTTGCGCAACCCCGATTTTTCCAGCACTTTTTCCAGGATCATTTCGCCCCAGTTGCCCTGGGTTTTCTTGTCGCCTTTTAAAGCGCGGGTCAGGTTAAGGGCGTCCCGATTCATTTGCGCGGTGTCGCGGCGCAGGGAGACGATTTCTTCGCGCAGGGAAATACGATCCTTATTCTCGTTGTCGTAAACGGTTTCTATGCGTTGCTTGAACTCGCCCAGCTGTTCTCTGAGCGGCGCAACGATATGGTCGAGGCTGGTTTTATGGTGTTCGATGAATTGCTTGCTGCGGTCGTCGAAAATCTTGCCGGCCAGATTTTCAAACTGGGTGCTCAGGCGCGTTTCGGCGTCCAACAACAGCTTTAGTTTTTCTGCGGTGTTTTTCGCCTGCTCATCCATTCGAGCCTGCAATTGCGCATTCTCGGTCTTGGTGTCGATGAACAGCTGCTGCAATTGCTTAAATTCGGCTTCGCGGTTTTGGAACTGCTTGAGCTTTTCTTCGGCGACGGCAAGATCGGTCGACAGCTGCCGGATCAGGGTTTTATCTTTGCCGGATAACAGACGCATGGTCAATGCGCCGAGCAGGAAGCCAATTAGCGCTAAAATTAGCGGGGGGAGGTTATTGATAAAATTCATGACAAGTATTTAGTTTTGTAGGGTAATCGCGTACCATTTTCAATTATGTTGCAAACTCAATAAGGTCAAAGCCGGACGGGGCATGTTGCCCCGTCCGAAACGTTTGGCATTGGTTAAGTGTAGTCACGTAGCCCAGACACCACAGAAACGTTAGGAACGGGGTTGCAAACCCCCGTCCCGCCTGCTGGTTATTGATAAAATTCAAAGCAAGTATTTGGCAGCTGTTAACTCCATAATGAAACACGGATGGCTCGGCTCGGGGAGTCGCTATTTTTGCGAAAGCTTTTTTGGGCATCCCTGCCCCAAAAGCAGCAAAAACTACGCGACCGCTATGCCTGCGGCTGCCCCAGCCGTCCTGCTTCTCTCGTTGAATACCCAACAAGGGGTATCCAACATCGTTCTCGCAATGACTCGACGCGATTTCGAAAAGCCTGCATTTTCACTACGCAAAAAGACGCTTCGTGAAAACACATGCACTATCGCTTCTGGGGACTACTCGACTCCTGTCTCGCAGCGTTAGCCAAGTTTTTTTTCGGCGACGGCAAGATCGGTCGACAGTTGCCGGGTCAGGGTTTTATCCTTGCCGGATAACAGGCGCATAGTTAATGCGTCGAGCAGGAAGCCGATTAGCGCTAATATTAGCGGGGGGAGGTTATTGAGAAGATTCATGGCAAGTATTTAGTTTGGTAGGGGTAATCGCGTACTATTTTCAATTCCTGTAGCATTTCATGGATATACGATTCATCTCTGAGATAGCTTGCTTGTATTGATCTTGAGCAGTTAATCGGGGTCATTTAGATGTTCTAAATAAATCCTTTTGGTAGGTTGCCGAGGGCTAAGGTCGGATTTTTCATTAAACAACATGCATCTAATGATGTTTGGGAAGAGAACAAAAATGGTGCGCCCGAGGGGATTCGAACCTCTGACCACAGCCTTCGGAGGGCTGTACTCTATCCAGCTGAGCTACGGGCGCATAGCGCATATTCTAACCGATCGACCCTGCAATTACGACAACATTGTTTTCAAGTGCGCCAGACTCGCTTTGCCGCGCTCTTTGATGACTTCCGGAGCCAGCTGTTTTTTGTTGACCCATTCCAGATCGTCTTCGGGCAGTTCGCTTAAAAACCGGCTGGGTTCGCATTCGGCGACTTCGCCGTAACGTTTGCGATGGGTACAGTAGCTGAACGTGCAGGTGCGCTGGGCGCGGGTGATGCCGACATAAGCCAGACGGCGTTCTTCTTCTATGTTATCGGTTTCGATGCTGTTTTGGTGGGGCAGAATATTTTCTTCGATGCCGATCAAAAACACATGCGGAAATTCCAGTCCCTTGGCCGCGTGCAGGGTCATCAGGCTGACCTGGTCGCTGGCCTCGTCTTCCTGGTTGCGTTCCAGTATGTCCATCAGCATGATTTTGGCGACGATTTCCGCCAGCGGTTTTTGGCCGTCGGTTTCTTTGTCGGCTATGCGTTTTAGCCATTCGATCAGCTCGTAGACATTCTTTATTTTACGGTCGGCGGAGTCCTTGGTTTTACTTTCTTCCTGTAAATGCTGGATATAGCCGATTTGGTCGATGCACTGTTCGATGACCGCAAAGGTGTCGCCGTGTTCGATACGGCCTGCGGTGTCGAGCACCCAGTCGCGAAATTTTGCCAGTCGTTGTATGGCTTTTTCCGATAGCTTTTGGCTCAGGCCAAACTCGGTGCTGGCCGCAAACAGGCTAATATGGCGCTCATTGGCGTAGGCGCCGAGCTTTTCCACGGTGCTCGGGCCGATTTCCCGTTTCGGTGTATTGATGACCCGTAAAAATGCCGCATCGTCATCCTGGTTAACGAATAGGCGCAGGTAGCCCAAGATGTCCTTGATTTCCGAATAGGCAAAAAACGAGGTGCTGCCGCTGATGAAATACGGGATGTTGTTTTCCCGAAGACCTTTTTCGAACAAGCGGGACTGATGGTTGCCGCGATATAAAATCGCATAATCCTGATAATTGCTGCCGGTCTTGAATTTGTGATGGATGATTTCCGAGACGATCTGCTGGGCTTCGGTCATTTCATCTTTATGGCTTAAAACCCGCAACGGATCGCCGTAACTCAATTCGCTCCACAGCCGCTTTTCAAAGGCATGGGGATTGTTGGAGATCAGCTGGTTGGCGACTTTTAGGATGCGCCCGGTGGAGCGGTAATTTTGCTCCAGCTTAATGACTTGCAGGCGGTCGTAGTCTTTTTGCAATTGCGCGAGATTCTCCGGCTGCGCACCGCGCCAGGCATAAATGGATTGGTCGTCATCGCCGACCACGGTAAACCGTCCCAGATTACCGGCGATCAAGCGCACCAGCTGGTATTGGGTGATGTTGGTGTCCTGATATTCATCGACCAGCAAATAGCGGATCTTGTTTTGCCATTTTTCCAGGATGGCCGGATGTTGTTGAAACAGCAGCACCGGCAGCAAAATCAGGTCGTCGAAATCGACCGCATTGTAAGCTTTTAAACTGCGGGTGTAGTCGATGTACAGATTGGCGGCCGGATATTGATCGGTTGTCGCGACCGTCATGGCTTGCTCCGGCGTAACAAAGGCGTTTTTCCACTGGCCGATTTGCCGAGCGTACTGATCGGCGTTATCGATGTCGCAATCCTTTGCGCCATGGCTGATTAAGTTGCGCAGCAGCGTGTACTTGTCCTGCTCATCGAACAGCGTAATGCCTGATTTATAGCCCAGCGTCTTGGCTTCCGCCCGCAATATATCCAGTCCTAACGAGTGGAAGGTCGATACACGCAAGCCGCGTAACTGCTTGTCATCCAGCAGTTTGGACACCCGGCTTTTCATTTCCCGCGCGGCTTTGTTGGTAAAGGTCACCGCCGCGATATGCCGCGCAGGGAGGCCTTGCTTGACCAGATAGGCGATTTTTTCGGTAATCACTCGGGTCTTGCCGCTGCCTGCTCCGGCCAGTACCAATAAGGGATGATCAATTGCTTTAACAGCAGCTTGTTGTTGGGGGTTTAGTTTGGACATTGATGCTTTAAAAAATGAAAAGCTTTTCAGCTAGTTCCCAAGCTCAAGCTTGGGAATTCGGTTTTGGAGCTCCAAGTTCCTGTAAACGCGAAGCTGGAGCTTCGTATTCTGGGTTCCCAATCTGGAGATTGGGAACCAGCAGACCGCTTTGTCTCATGAAGACAGTGACGCGAAATCTTCAACCGCAACCTGCATAACTCGCTGAGGTTGTCTTTGCTGATGAGTGATTGCCTGATAATCGTTTTCGATTTTTTGTAAAACCTCCGCATCGAAATATTGCTCACCACAAAATGTACATTCAAGGCAAGGCACATGCTCCACTACCAACATCCGCTCATCTTTTTGGTAGATATAGCGAGTGATTTTATCAATAAGGTGTTTATGACCACAAAATACGCATTGTTCGGACATGTTACGCCTCGTTCAAAAGGGTTTGTGAATTTTGTCTAGTTCCCACGCGCTGCGTGGGAATTCATGCTGTCCGCGCTGCGGCCTACCTCTCAACGCAGCGCGTGGGAGGTAAAATCTGACGTGCCAGTAGAAAAAATAATCGAGTCATTTTTCTGGGATATTCTTTGTTGGAAAGCGCCTTAATCCTTTCCCCTTGAACCTGATCTACCTTTGCCTCTTGCTTCGGCCCGCTTACTGTCAGGCTGTTTAGGCCCGCGAATCGCCGGTTTAGCGCCTCGAACTGCGGGCTTTTTAGCCGGTTTTTTGGTATGCCGCAAATCTTTTTTGCCGGTGTCTTTATGCGGCGCGTGTTTTTTGGGCGCATCGTTCACTTTCAACGATACCGGCTCGTAACCGGTATCGGCCACACGCGGAATTTGCCGTTTGAGCATTTTCTCAATTTCTACCAGCATATAAGCTTCTTCAGGGCACACCAGCGACAAGGCCTCACCACTTGAACCGGCGCGTCCGGTACGGCCAATGCGATGGATATAATCTTCCGGTACTTGCGGCACATCAAAATTCACCACATGCGGCAAGCTATCAATATCCAGTCCCCGTGCGGCAATATCGGTGGCGACCAACACCGTAACCTTGCCGGTTTTAAACTGCTCCAGCGCCTTGTTCCTCGCACCTTGGGTTTTATCGCCATGCAACGCCGCAGTGCGGATGCCGTCTTCAATCAACTGTTTTTCCAAACGGTCAGCGCCATGTTTGGTGCGCACAAAAACCAACACCTGCTTCCAGTTATTGCTGCCGATCAGATAGGACAATAACTCACGCTTATACTCGCGGCCGATGCCGTATACACGTTCAGAAACATTCTCAGCCGTGGCATTATGCTTGGCGACTTCGACTTCAACAGGATTGTTCAACAACTGCGCCGCCAGCGATTTGATCGCGTTAGGCACGGTCGCGGAAAACAACAGGCTCTGCCGCTTCTTAGGGATCAGCGCCATCAGTTGCTTAATATCAGGCAAAAATCCCATATCGAGCATACGATCCGCTTCGTCCAATACCAATATTTCCACGTTGGCCAGATTGATATTGCGCTGCTGCACATGGTCGATTAATCGTCCCGGCGTCGCTACGACAATGTCGCAACCCCGGCGCAATTGGCGGGTCTGAATGCCGATACTCGCACCGCCGACCACCAATTCCGCATGCAAAGGCAAGTGTGCGCCGTAAGTTAAGACGCTTTCGTACACCTGAGCGGCCAGTTCACGGGTCGGCACTAAAATCAGCGCCCGAACGCGGTGCGGTTTTTGATGCGGGTCATGGTTTTCGGCCAGTCGCTGCAATAGCGGCAAGGTAAAACTGGCGGTTTTTCCGGTGCCGGTCTGCGCTCCTGCCAATACGTCCTTGCCTTCAAGGATCAAGGGAATGGCTTGTTGTTGTACCGGCGTAGGCGTGACATAGCCTTGATCGGCTACGGCTTTAAGGAGTTCCTCGGTTAAACCGAGTTGGGCGAAAGACATTTTAGAAATCTCAGGTAAAAGGTAAAAGGTAAATGACGAAAGACGAAGGGCTAAAGGTACAAGACGAAATGTTCAAGGTGAATGATTTACCTTGCGCCCTTTGTCTTTCGCCCTTAGCCTCCTGTCATACTCAATGACTTGCTTTAAATCGACTGAATACTCATTGTCTAGGCATAACAGCAACCACCCTTCAACCCGGTTGCAGGTGCTGAAAAACTCTCGCTGTGCGGAGAAATAAAGCTCTTCCAGCGTCAAAAATCTGCGCGCGCGGCAAGAAGGTCATGTCTTCAGTCATGCAGTACAAGCAACGGTCGGTGATAAAAATCCGCAATTAATCAACAGTCCTGCCTAAGCGGTCGAGTCATTGAGTGGGAGGGGGGAAATCAGCCATTAGGGCGATGATAAAAAATCCAAGACGCCAATATTAACATAGAATTAGCTTTTTCCGGTTATTGTGCTCTGGAGCTTGGTCATGCACCGATGTGTCCCTGCAAAAATTCCGGTATCCGTTGCTCCAGCCAATATTCCGGCCTAAACGGAATTAATCCTGAAATAAAGCCCACATGACCGCCGTGCCGGGTAAACTCCAATTGCACCTGCGTCGATACTTCGTCCAGATCGGGTAGGACTTCCTGTGTCATAAACGGGTCGTCAAGCGCCTGCAACAATAGCGTCGGCACAGTGATTGCTTGGAGATATTGCCTGGAACTGGAGCGCCGGTAATAATCGTGCACATCGTCAAAACCATGCAACTTGGCCACGATCCGGTCGTCATATTGCCAGAACGATCCGATGTCCGATAAATCACCCAATGCCCTGACCTTCATCGCTTCCTGGGCTTGGCCTATGCTGTCCAAATGTTGCAGTTTATTATGCATATAGGCTTTTAACTCATCCAGCAATCTACCGCGATAGAACCTTGAAAAACCGTTGTCCAGTTTTGTTGCGCAAACCCCCAACAGCAAAGGTACGGAAACTGCGACAGCGGCAAACAAGTCCAACTGCCTACCCTGTTCGCCCAGCCACTTTAAAACAACATTGCCACCCAATGAAAAACCGACGACAGCTAAAGGCGTATCGGGTTCGCGTAGGCGCAAGGTTTGATAGAGAAAATGAATGTCCTCCGTCTCGCCCGAATGATAACTGCGTGCCTGGTTATTGGACGATCCGCTGCAACCACGAAAATTAAGCGCGGCACTGCGCAAGCCCTGTTTAAGCAACGCGCTTTGCAGTCCTTTGATATAGCTCGATTGCGAACTGCCGGTTAAACCGTGCACCACCATAACTAACGGTTGATTCCCTGTTCCGCAATAATCAATATCGATAAAATCATGGTCGGGCGTCTCTAACCTTTCGCGGCGATAATCGGGCGGATTCGGCGCGTTTCTAAATAAGGCCGGGTATATAGTCTGCAAATGACTGTTGCTTAACCACCAGGCGGGTTTGAATGTCGTTGGGGTCGGCATAGTTTATAAATGTTAATAACAAGAATATTGGATTGTAAGGTGCTTTCCAAGAATAAACAGACCCAACTGATGCAGGATTTTGTTCAGCTACAAGGCGCAAAAATGGGCGCATAGCGAGCTATGCAACTATTATTGCAACGCAGTAGATGGGCAAAAAGACCAGTCAGTTGGGTATGTTTTTTGCAGGAAATCACCTAATAGGCGTACCCTCATAAATTCAATCTAAAAAAGCCCTAATCGCAGCGATTCCCTGGCCGCCACTTTGCCGTGCTGTCGTCAAACTGGATTCGGTCATGCCGCCCAGAGCGTAGACCGGCAGGTTCACGTTACCAACCCATTCAGAAAATTGCTCCCAGCCTAGTGATACCGCGCCCGGATGGGTTTGGGTTGCCAATACCGGAGCCAGCACCACAAAATCCACACCTATGTTTTGCGCATGTTGCAGTTGTTCGAGGTTGTGACATGACGCGGCTAGCCACTGGATGTTTTCGGGGCGCACGGTCAGTGCCATTAAGTCACGGCTGGTCAAGTGTATGCCGTCCACTGCTGCCGGATATTCAACGGCGGAATTCATTAATAACAAAGCCTGCTGCCGTTGGCATAATGGGTAAGCCTGTTCGATAAACGCTGCAACGACGGCGGAAGGCAAGGCTTTCAATCTGGCCTGGATCAGCTTGACGCCTTTGTTCAATATTTTTTGCAGGTTGGGTAACAACAAGGCCTCGTCCGCATCATCCAAGATCGCGTAATACTGCGGCAATCGGGCAGCAGTAATAATGGGCTGATTGGCAGCGGGAAATGCATAGTGTGCCAATTCAGCCGGTGCTACCCATTTAAACGACTGGCCTTCGCAGCCTTGAGCTTCGCCTGAAAACTGCTCGACCAAAAAAACGTTTAACTGTACGGACAGGTCGGGATACTGATGATTGATCGTAATCAGCGGGGTTGCTGCGATCACGGTGATGTTGAGCTCTTCTTTAAGTTCGCGGGCCAGCGCTTGTTCTGCCGTTTCCGAGATTTCAATCTTGCCGCCGGGAAACTCCCACAAGCCGCCTTGATGCAAATCGGCATGGCGCAGAGAAACCAGGATTTTTCCTGCCGGGTTTTTTACTACACCTACGGCGACTTGGACGGAGGTCATTTTTTAGTGAACGCTGGAGCGTCCAGAACTGCATTCCCACGCAGGAGCGCGGGAACGATGAACGCCTTACCCCTTGCGCCTTTTGCCTTGAGCCTTGCGCCTGCTTTAAGTCCTATATTCCGCATTGATTTTCACATACTCATAAGACAAATCACAGGTTAAGACTTCCTGTACTGCATCGCCACGCCCCAGTTTGACGGTCACGGTGATCTCTTGCTGATTCATCACTTTTTGTCCGGCTTCTTCGGTGTAATCGTCGGCCCTGCCGCCGTTTCTGACGATGCAGACATCATCCAGATACAGCTGCACGTTTTCCAGCACCATGTTTTCGACCCCGGCGCGACCTACTGCCGCTAGTATCCGTCCCCAGTTCGGGTCGCTGGCAAAAAAGGCGGTTTTCACCAGCGGCGAATGGGCGATGGTTTTGCCGACCCGTACCGCTTCTTCATCGGTCAAGGCCTGCTCGACCATGATGCGAATCAATTTGGTTGCACCCTCCCCGTCCCTGACAATGGCTTCCGCCAATTGTTTGCACACGCTCATCACGGCATCGATAAAAATCCGGTAATTTTCAGTATCCGGCTTAAGCTCAGGAACCAACGAGCAACCGCTCGCCATCAATACGCAGGCATCATTGGTGGAGGTGTCACCATCGACGGTGATGCGGTTGAATGATTGTTCAACGGCCAACGCCAGACAGTCCTGCAACAAGGCTTGCCCGATTTTCGCATCGGTGGCAATGAAGCCCAGCATGGTTGCCATATTAGGCTGGATCATACCCGCGCCTTTGGAAATACCGTTGATGATGATGGTTTGACCTTCAATGTCGATGACCTTGGACACGCCTTTGGCAAAGGTATCCGTGGTCATGATCGCCCGAGCGGCCTTGTCCCAGTTGCCGGTATCAAGGTTGCTTACGGCTTCCCGTAACGCCGCTTTGATTTTGCTAACCGGCAGCGGTTGGCCGATCACGCCGGTCGAAAAGGGCAGCACTTGCGCCGCAACACCAGCGACGACTTCGGCAAGATCGGAGCAGGTCGCCAAAGCATCCTTCATACCTTGTTCGCCTGTGCCGGCGTTGGCATTGCCGGAATTAATCAGCAACCAGCGCGGCGCATGAGCCAGATTGGCTTTGGCCACATGCACCGGTGCTGCGCAAAAGGCGTTCTGGGTAAACACCGCCGCACAGGTTGAATGTTCGGCCATTTGTATCACCAGGATGTCGTCTCTGATGGTTTGCTTGATGC
Source organism: Methylobacter sp. (assembly GCA_038922535.1). Classification (GTDB taxonomy): domain Bacteria; phylum Pseudomonadota; class Gammaproteobacteria; order Methylococcales; family Methylomonadaceae; genus Methylobacter_A. The sequence continues at coordinate 27,183 of JBCKWO010000013.1, forward strand.
CTGCATTCGCTGTACCCAGCATTATTCCTGATACTGGATGCATGATGGGGAAATTGCACTGCCCTACTGCCATACGTTAAGCCTCGTTAAGCTGAGTCGTCATGTAACACTTAGCTTTTATCGTTAAATAAATACCTTCAATAACTTCTTTTTTTGCATAGATTAAATTAATACTGTTAGCCATATCAATAGCGTCATCCTCATATTCATGAGCCAACTGATTTCTTATATTTCTCAAATCAAGCCATTCATTGACAATATCCATATCGAACTGTTTTTCCAGTTTTTTTATAACATCCAAGAAGGTTAATTTATCGGCATAAACTTCAAACCTGCCGACCAATACCCTAAAAAGCTTTTCACCCATACCGTCTTGAAGCTTTGCAAACCTAAACAAATACTGATCTATCGCTTGCACATCATCTTTGGATAAATTTTCATACTTAGTCGCTGTAAGCGGCATAAAGGCTGACATGTCGCTATAGGCTTCGTTTATCCTTTGCAGATGCTTGGCGCATTCTTTGAAAATCTTGTCTATTTTTAAGTTCTCTAAATTCAATTCTATGCCTTTTTCAATCGCTTCTTTTTCTATGGGTCTGGTTTTGTCTTTGGCGATAACAACATCTATTTTTTGCTCGCCTAAAGCACTATCCAATGCGCTTAAAAACTTGATTTTTTTCTCATACAAATTATCTAACTTCTCAGGCACAAGATATAAATCTATATCACCGCCTTTTTTATCATCATCGACTCTACTACCAAAAAGAGTTACCTTTACTGCATCACCAAATATGCTTTGGGCAGCATGTTGTATAGTGGATATTTCAAACAGGGTTAAGCGCATTATTTTTATACTCTATCCGGCTTTTATAGCTTACTGATCAGACCTTAAAAAACACCAACACATTATCGATTTTTCTAACTTCCCCGGTCATCAGTTTGCATTGTTTTTGTATCTTTTCCAGCTGTCCTGGCGGCTCGCTGATCGCAAAAGGCAAAATCACTTCCACTTCAATCTGACCGTCCAGATAATGGATTCTGAAATCTTCTATCGCCACTTTAAAGTCCACCAGATAGTGATCCAATAGCTTTTGCACTTCAGCGCGTGACAGCGGCTTGGAATGATCCAGTAAACTCTCGTCATCTTCAGGATCGACATGCACCAGCACATCCATCACATCATCAAAACGCCTGATCAAATCATCCCTGACGATGTCGCCAATCATATGCCCTTCCGAAACGGTAATGCGGGGATCGACGATGATATGCGCATCAATCAGCGCATCCTCGCCCATTTGCCGGGTGCGCAATAAATGGACGCCTTCGACACCGTCAATGGCATTAATGGCCGTCTTAATTTCGGCAACCAGTTCGGGCGACAATGAGGTATCGACCAGTTCCTTAATGCTCTCAAGCACCAAATTCAAACCGATTTTAGCCACCATCAACGCGACCACAACGGCGGCAATCGCATCGGCCAACGGATAGCCCAGCATCACCGCGCCGATGCCGAATAACACCACCAGCGATGAAATCGCATCACTGCGCTGATGCCAAGCGTTGGCCAGCAGCAATTTGGAACGGGTCTTTTTGGCGATGCGCTTGGTGTATTGGTAGAGCCATTCGTTAACCAGGATTGAAACCGCGGCAATAGCCAATGACAAACCATTGGGTACCGGCAGATGCTCCGGGTGTGCCATGCGCTCCATGACCGACCAGGCGATAGCGCCGCCGACGGCGATTAAGCCGACGCCCAGAATGACCGTCGCGATGGTTTCAAAGCGGCGATGTCCATACGGATGCTCATGATCGGCCTCGCGGCTGCCTAGCCTGACCGCAATAATCACCAGCAAATCGCTGAGTAGATCCGATAGCGAATGAATGCCGTCAGCAACCAAAGCCGCAGACTGTCCAAGGATGCCGAAACTGATTTTGATCAGCGTCTGGAAAACATTAATCGCCGCACCGACATAACTGGCCCTGGTTTTTAGTTTATCCATTTTTGCGACATCCACAGCTTCAGCCATTACCCACCCACTTCCAGAATAATAATGTATTCATAATCTTCCGAGCTGGTTTCCAGCACCTTATGCCCATTGATTCGGCACCAGGCCGGGATGTCCTGCATCACGCCGGGATCGGTGCAGATCACTTCCAGCTGGTCGCCGGGCTTAAGCTGTTTAACCTTATCCTGAGTGCGAATAACCGGCAACGGACACAGCAGACGACGGGCATTTAGCGTTTCCTTGATCATATAAACCATTCCTTCGGGATTTCATCGCTGCCGAACGGCTTAACCTGAATGATCCTTTCATAGCCGGCTTTGTCGGTAATACTCACATCGACTTGGTCGGCAGTACGCCCTTGACCGTATCGGGCAGTAATTCTTGCCGCCAGGAACAAATCCTCGGCGGAAGGCGTGCCGTCAACTAACACCAATGGCCCTGCATGGCTGACACAGCTCATGGTGATAAATTCTTTTTTATAACCCTGCATAAAACGGCCTTCGCCTTCCTCTCTGGCGACGATGAGTTTAAAATTTTGCTCCGGCCTGATGTGTCTGCCGACTTTTAGCAACATCACATCGTCTAAGTCGTATTGTTTATCGCCATCGCGTGCTTTCCATAAATCGACCAGTTTGGCCGAATAGCTGGCATCAGTCAGGAAACAGCAACCGCCCGCAGGCTGGGCATATTCATCAAAACCGAAGCCCTCAGCCATCGCCATCTGCGGCTTGCGCGAGCGACCGCTGAAATCGTGCAGCTTTTCCCGATCAACCCAACCTTCCCGTTCCGGCAAGGTTGCAGGCAGGTTCTTGGCGCATAAAGGCCGCAATAATAAATCGTCGGCACCTGATTCCCTGGATATGATCGGCATGGTCGCCTTACGTTGCGACATTGGCCGTTGGCCGATCACTTCGCCAGTGATGATGAAGTCAAAGTCGTTTTCGACTATCCATTTTTTGGCCCTGTTGACCATGAAAATCTTGCAGTCCAGGCAAGGATTCATGTGCGCGCCATAGCCGTGTTTCGGGTTGATCACCACGTCTTTGTATTCGTCGATCACATCGATGATGTGCAGCTTCATGCCTAACTGTTCTGCGACCCATAAGGCGTTGTTGCGTTTAGGCTTGGCTTTGTGATTAGCCCGGATCGCATGGGTGTGGCCTTCCACGCAAAAACCGGTAAAAAAATTGATACCTTCGACATGGACACCCTGTTCCATGATGGTTTTCGCCGCCAGCAATGAATCAAGACCGCCGGAAATTAACGCCACTGCTTTTCTTTGTTTACTCATTATTACTATCACTCAAAAATTGGAAATATCCGGTCATTATACCGGCTTATTGCCAATCCAGCGGCTAGAAAAATAGAACGCGGATACGCCTGATCATCGCAATAACCAGTTGTCCACGAAAACCAAAAGTAAGCAACACGAAAAAATAATTGGGGCAGCCTTATTCCTGCCTACGTCTTTCATGCGCAGATAGGGAATGCAACAACACGACACCAGAAAGCATCACGGTTTTGAATTGGGCGCGCGTTAATTCTGCGTAAGACTTAAAATGGCAAGATGCGCTAGAATTGTTTCGTAAAGACCGCAATCATTAGCACATCACCCTTACAGCAAGCAAGGTAAGCGCTCTCGATATTCGAACTGGTTGGAATGGCATCGTTAGCTCCGGTGCCGCGCCACCACTAACAGATGCACAAAAAACAGAACTTAACCGCCGCCTCGCAGACCATCTGGCCAGCCCAAACGATGTGGTTTCCTGGGGCGAAGTAAAAAGCACACTAGGCGCCTGTCCGAGAATAGGAATCGTAGCGGACCTAAAAACCAAACGATATGTAGAGAACCAACACCGCAACGCCAATCGCAAGCCATTTGATTTTATTAGACAAGGACTGCTCTTTCCAATAATAGCGCAAACTGGCTTTCTTTCGTGACCAGTAGTCGATCTTGCTGTTTTTGCAGCGCCGACAAAAAGGCGGCAGCGTCCGCCACAGACAGTAAAGTCCCAAAAGACCAATAGACAGCATAATATAAAAAACAATAAGCTGAGTTTGCTGAAGGTCGGTATGAAAAAGGTGTTCGATGAGATGATCAAGAGCCAACTCGATAACCTCAAACGCGAGATGGATGAAATGGAGGATGTTTACGAACAGGAAATGCAGCAGCCCGGACAATAAGTCGAATACTACGTCAGGTATGGCGAGAACTGTAACGACAGCGGTCAGGATCAGTCCTCTGACCACTCTGTGTTTTACTTTTTGTTTGTCCACATGTTTGGCCAGCAATTCTCGATCTGCATCTTTGATATTGATAAAATGGACGCCAACAAGATAAGGATGCTGGCTATCGCTAGGATAACCGTCTTTGCAATAAACAACCTTACAGTAAGTCACAATGGCCGTCATGCTGGATACCAGCAGGATCTTTATTGCCAGATTATCGCCTACGCTAAGCGCCTCACCACCGCTAAAAACCATGCCAATGGCACTAATATTAACGTTGCTGGTGTCATGTTCATTAAATTGTAAGTCCGGCATCGTGATATCCGGCAGGTCTTTTTTCACACTGGGCAGCAGCCATGCCGAATCCTGCGACACCCATTCAAGATCCGTAGTGAATAGCGGTTCGGTCACCGGTTTTTCATCTATCTTTTTGTAAAACAGCTTAACTTCTTCATAAATTCGAAAAGAAACTCTTCGATTTTTATTTTTCGAGATGCCGACCTTATCCATAACCTACAGCCTCTAAACTTTTTATTGCCAGGATTTGATTACACTTATAAAACCAGGCAAAAGGTGAAGGACAAAAGACTAAAAACAGCCCACTTTCGCCCTTCATCTTTCACCTTATCCTTTATCTTAACCCACCCAAACCCTGGCGTTCCTGAATAAGCGCATCCACGCGCCATAGCCGTCCCAGTCATCCGGGTGCCATGAGTTTTGCACGGCTCTGAAGCAGCGTTCGGGATGCGGCATCATAATGGTGAAGCGCCCGTCGGTAGTGGTCAGTCCGGTAATACCGAACGGCGAACCGTTGGGATTGGCAGGAAATTCCGTGGTTAATTCGCCATAGTTATCGACATAACACAAAGCGACTGCACCCGCTTCAAGTGCCACCGCCGGGTCTGCGACAAATTCTGCACGGCCTTCGCCGTGTGCGATGGCGACCGGCATCCGGGAGCCTTCCATACCGGCAAACAGTATCGACGGTGATTTTTGCACTTCAACCAAGGCCACCCGCGCTTCGAATTGTTCCGAGGTGTTGCGCATGAATCGCGGCCAATGTTCTGCGCCGGGAATAATGTCTTTTAATCCCGACATCATCTGGCAACCGTTGCAAACGCCCAAACCGAAGGTATCGGGGCGACTGAAAAATGCGGCGAATTCGTCGCGACAGCGCGGGTTGAACAAGATCGATTTTGCCCAGCCACCGCCTGCGCCCAGTACGTCGCCATAGGAAAATCCGCCGCAAGCGACCAAGCCGGTAAAATCAGCCAAGCTGACTCGCCCATGAATAATATCGCTCATGTGTACGTCAATGCTGGTAAACCCGGCTCTATCGAATGCCGCCGCCATTTCGACATGGCCGTTGACGCCTTGCTCGCGCAGTATCGCGACTTTGGGTCTTGCCGCATTGATGAAAGGCGCTGCCACATTGTCACTGACGGAAAAAGTCAGCTCAACATTCAACCCCGGATCTTCATCATCAGCGATCCGCTCGAATTGCTGTTGGGCGCATTCTGGATTGTCGCGCAAAGCCTGCATTTTGTAGCTTAGCTCAGACCAGATGCTTTGCATTTCGGCGCGGCTAGCGGAATAAACCACCTCGCCCGAATGGCGGATGGTCAGTTCCTGACCATCGATGACCTTGCCGATGACATAAGTGCAATCGATCAGGCCCGATTGTTTTAACAATTCCACGATTTCCTTGCAATCGCTCTGCCGCACTTGCAATACTGCGCCCAATTCCTCATTAAACAATGCAGCTAGTACATCATCGCCCAGACTATCAAGCGTCAAAGTCACGCCCAAGCGGCTGGCGAACATCATTTCCGCCACCGTTGCCAGCAAGCCGCCATCGGATCGGTCATGATAACTCAGCAGTTTATCTTGGCTATTAAGCGTTTGTATGGCATCGAAGAACGCTTTCAACAAACTTGCTTCATCCAGGTCTGGACAGTCGTCGCCGAGCTGATTGTAAACCTGCGCCAGCACCGAACCGCCCAAACGGTTTTTACCGGCACCCAAATCAAGCAGGATCAAGGCGCTGTCTTCGTCCGGCACACAGCGCAGTTGCGGGGTCAGTGTAAGAGCTATATCGGTGACTGGCGCAAACGCGGTAATGACCAGTGACAACGGCGCGGTCATGGTTTTGTCATCCCAGACTGTCTTCATCGACAAGGAATCTTTG